>JADFXY010000155.1:0-9961 GCA_015233355.1 Deltaproteobacteria bacterium
ATGGCCGGCGGCGGCTCCGGCAGCTTTTCACAATTCTTCAACAGATCGATTAAATTCATGTTCATGGTCTCACCCAACAACCCGACCGCATCAGCCCGGCATCTGGTGCAATGGTGCATCTGAGGCAGATACTTACCGGCCCGGCCGCGGACCTCTTGAATCATTTCTTTGGAGGGTTCGGGGATATCCTCGAAGGCCGCGCCTTGATTGGGGTAATAGGCCACGCAATTCAGGATATCCACCTTTAGCTCCGCCATCTTGGCCGCGACCTCCGGAATGTGCTGGTCATTAATGCCCGGAATAATAATCGAATTAATTTTAACCGTAATATCTCGGTCTTTAAGCCCGGCGATGGCCTTAAGTTGATTCTCCAGGAGGAGGCGGGCCCCTTCATCCGACCGCCGGACCCTTTTCCCATAGCGGACCCAGGAGTAAATCTTGGCCCCGATGGCGGGATCAACGGCGTTTACGGTGATGGTCACGTGACTGACCTTAAGCCGGGCCAATTCATCCAAATGGGGCCCGATGTCCAACCCGTTTGAGGCCACACACAGCAGCATCTCGGGATATTTTGTCCGCACCTGCCGAAGCGTTTCCAGGGTTTCTTCCGGATTGGCAAAAGGATCGCCCGGTCCGGCAATCCCGACCACCGCAATATTGGGCTTAACTTTTATAACCTCATCCAGATAGACCAGGGCCTGATAGGGCGAGAGGATCCCGCTGGTCACGCCGGGTCGGCTTTCATTGACGCAATCGAATTTCCGGTTGCAGAATTTGCACTGGACGTTACACCGGGGCGCCACCGGCAAATGGATTCTGCCGAAAGTATGGCGGGCCTTATCGTTGAAACACGGATGCGCGGACAAGTTCATGGTGTGTTACCTCGCTGGGTGCGGGACGAAAACTACCTCCAAAAGACATAATGCGAGAGAAGTAGGGGGGGCAGCGGTCTCAGAGCACCATTCGGAAATCAAAAAAACATCTGCGTTCATCTGCGGATTAATTTCTGCCCGCCGATTGATAAAACCGGTCGAACCCAGGTTACATATAGGAATACCCGACCGCGGAGGCTTCCTGTCGTTTTTCGAGAATGGTGTTCACGATGCGGTCAAATAATTGCTGGGCTCCGCCATATCCCACGTGCAGGATTCTTTGGCCGCCGACCCGGTCATGAATCGGAAACCCGACCCGCACCAGGGGGACGTTGAGCCGCCGGGCCATGGCGTAACCTTTGCTGTGGCCGATAATCAGATCCGGGTTAAGGCCCTGGGCGGCTTCCTCAATCGTGGCGAAGTCGGCGCCTTCCATAATTTGGATCCCTTTTTCCGAATAATCCGGAACCAGGCCCTTAATTGTCTCGGTAAACAGACCGCTTTTCCCGCCGGAGGCGCACAGAACCGGGATGATCCCGATTTCAGACAAAAATGAAACTAATCCCACGACCAGGTCTTCTTCCCCGTAAACGACGACCCGAGCATCCATGACGTACTTATGGCCGTCGACATAGGCATCGATCAGTCGGTCTCTTTCAGCCGCGTACTTTTCCGGGGTCGGTTTTCCAGTAATGAGTTCAATGGCCTGAAAAAGCGTGTCGCTCTCATTCACCCCGATGGGCAGACCCAGGCTGTGGCAGGGCCGGCCATGACGTTGACTCAGGAGCTTCCCGGCGCTGTCTTGCCGGGCCAGAATCCTGCCAAATTCCAGGGTGGCGGTCGACTCGCCCATCCGGGCAATATCGGTCACCGGGGTGCCGCCGGCCGGGATGCGGTGGTATTCGGTCCAGGGCGCCCCGTCCAGGGTCTGGGAATAATCTGGCAGCATCACAAATGGAACACCGAAATCGGTTAAGACACCCTTGAGATACCGCAGATCCGCCGGAGACAACATGCCGGGAAGAATATTGATCTGGTCCGTGCCCCGGTCTCGGTTGACGGCCAGGACATCCACCACCGCCTTTACGGCCCCGTGAAAACCATCAATGTGGGTGCCGCGATAACTGGGCGTGGGGACATGGGCGATCGGAGGCACTTCATCCGGATTATTCATGGCCAAATAATTCCTTATGAACCCAGGTACATCGTCGCCAATGGTCTCGCTCAAGCAAGTGGTGGCCACACCGATAAATTCCGGATGGTATTGACGCCTGATATTATCCAGGGCCACCTTGATGTTGGCCCCACCTCCGAAGATGGCCGTCTGCTCGCCGAAATTGGAACACGCCACATCTACCGGCTCCTTGAAATGGCTGATCAGGTAGCGGCGGATATAGGTGGAACAGCCCTGCGAACCGTGGAGCAACGGTATTGACCCCTGAATTCCTTTGAAAGCCAGGGATGCGCCCAGCGGGGTGCAAAGTTTGCAGGCATTTCGGCTGACAACATATTCTTCTGTGATTTCGGAAAGCATCGTCTTACTCCCTGCCGGATGAGGTTACTTTGGGGGGTGTCAACTTCCAGACCGGACTCATCACGGTGCCGTAGACTTCTTGGGCAAAGTTTAACATCCCGACATACCCGGCCAAAGGTATCTTGCGTTCGTGATTGTGATCGCAAAAACCTATCCCCATCTTATAGGCGATGGGCCGTTCCTTGACTCCGCCGATAACCAAATCAGCCTTTTTTTCAATGACATATTTGGAGAGTTCTAGCGGATTGGCATCATCTACGATCACACACCCGTCATCGCACATGTCACGCAAAACTTCATAGTCTTCCTGAGTTCCGGTCTGGGAGCCGGCCAGGACGACGCTCATTCCGATATGCCGCAGGGCTTTGATCAATGAAAAAGCTTTGAAGGCCCCGCCCACATAAATGGCGGCCTTTTTCCCTTTAAGCGATTTCTTGATTTCGGCCAATCTGGGTTGAACCTGGGTGATCTCACAGCGCACCAGTTCTTTGGTCCGGGTCATAATTTCAGGGTTATCGGCAAAATGTCCGGCGACGTCATAGAGCGCCTGGGACACATCTTCGATGCCGAAGTAAGACACCCGGATAAACGGAATGCCGTACTTCTCCTCCATCATCTTAGCCAGATAGGTCATTGAGCCGGAACACTGGACGACATTCAAGGCGGCCCCGTGGGACCGTTTCACATCGGCCACCCGACCGTCCCCGGTGATCACGGAGACCACCTGGACACCCATCTTTTGGTAGTAATCCTTAATGATCCAGGCTTCTCCGCCGATGTTGAACTCGCCCAAGATGTTGATGCTCTGGGGGCTGATGGCCTCGGTTGCGCCTGTCCCGACCAGGTTAAACAGGGCCTCGCAAGCGGCTTTGTAACCATCCTTCTTGGTCCCTTTAAAACCCTCGGAGTGGACCGGCAGGACCGGGATACCCTTTTCGGCGCTGACCCGTTTGCAGACCGCGTCCACATCGTCGCCGATGATGCCGACAATGCAGGTGGCGTAGACAAAAGCGGCCTGGGGAGAATGCTTATCGATTAAAGTTGTCAAGGCCTGGTAAAGCTTCTTCTCTCCGCCGAAGATGACGTCCTTTTCCTGCAAATCCGTAGAAAAACTAAGCCGGTGTAATTGTGGACCTGATGACAGCGCTCCTCTGATATCCCAGGTGTAGGCGGCGCAACCTATGGGACCGTGAACCAGATGCAGGGCGTCGGCGATAGGGTAAAGCACTACCCTGGAACCGCAGAAGACACACGCTCTCTGGCTGATGGATCCGGCCAGGCTCTGTTTCTCACAGGTCATGGAAAAAGGTTCGGCACCCTTTTCGTAGATTTGATTCTCTCGTTCTTTGAGTATCGAAATCGCGGCCATCGTCATGTCCCTTCTTTACATCACCAATTCAAATTCAGTTTCGGTAGAGTCTCTGTCTTTACGATCCAGGATGGCATCGAGTATCTTTTCCAGCAGCCTCATGGCGCCCCGGTATCCGACGGTCGGGAAATAGCTGTGGCCGACGCGGTCCAGGATGGGAAAACCAAACCGGACAAACGGGATATCTTCATCCCGGGCGATATATTTAACATAAGTGTTCCCAATCAACAGATCCACCGGCTCTTGCTTGACCCACTGGTGAAACAGAAACATGTCGCCGGCCTGCCGGACGTTGACCGGATAGGGAGAATCTTTGGTGATTTCCCGGATTCGTTTTTCAAACTTCTTGCCCGGTGTACCGGTGACAATATGAATCGGCCACATATCGATGGAAACCAGAAACGAGGCCAGAGCAATCAGTTGATCCGGGTCGCCGACCAGGCCGACCTTCTTGCCATAGAAATACTGGTGCATGTCCGTGATGATGTCCAGCAATTGACCACGTTCGTTGGTGATCGAATCCGGGACGTACACCCCGGCCACCCGCCGTAAGGTGTCGATGAATATGTCCGTGGCATGTAACCCGATGGGCAGATCCAGGATCTCGCAGGGGACCTGGCATTTGGTGTCCAGGGTGGTGGCGGCGGGTCCCGAAGCCAGTTGACCTAACGCAATCGTGCCAATACTGCTGCCGGTCCGCCTCAAATCCTCCACACTGACTCCACCCTTGGGATACATCCGGTACTTACCGGTTTGCGGCCCATTAAGAACATTGGAGGTATCTGGAAACAAAATACTCTTAATCCCCATTGCATCGGCCAGCCGCTTTATTTCCTCCATGTCCGAAGGCTCCACATAGCCGGGAATGATGTTGATCTGGTTTTCCTTGTGCGCGCCCGGCTGGGACAAATAGGTGACCATGGCTTTGACCATATTGGCGAAGCCGGTGACATGAGACCCGACGTAGCTCGGGGTATTGGCATGAATGACCAGTTTGCCTTTGGGAATCTTGCCGTCGGCTTCAGCCTTCCTGATAATCTGGGGAATATCGTCGCCGATAGTCTCCGACAAGCAGGTCGTATGAACGGCGATAACTTCCGGATCATACACGGTGAACAGGTTATCGAAGGCCTGAAGCAAATTGGCCTGTCCCCCAAACACGGAGGAGCCTTCGGTAAAAGAGCTGGTGGCCGCGATGACCGGTTCTTTATAATGCCGGGTCAGGGTACTGCGATGATAAGCATAACACCCTTGTGATCCATGACTATGGGGAATGCAGCCGTGAATCCCCAAAGATGCGTACATGGCCCCAATCGGCTGGCAGGTCTTGGCCGGATTCACGGTTAAGGCGCTACGTTCAATCAGTTTGTCTGTGGTATGTCTTAACAACATAGCTTACTCCTCTTATTCCCAGGCATAGGTGGCCGCCAGTTCCGGTTCAATTTGCCACGGGGCTTTCATGTAGTGCCAGACCTTGCTGTTGACCATCCGGTCGATCTCCCGGTAGAAATTAACGGCGCCTTTAAATCCGGCATAGGGACCGCCGTAATCGTAACTGTGCAATTGTTTCATCGGGATCCCGAATTTCTGGACGATATATTTCTCTTTTATACCGGCGCAGAAGATGTCGGGGTGATACAGCTCAATCATTTTTTCCGTTTCGTATTGGCTGATATCGTCAACGATCAGGGTCTCATCCGGCATGTCCGGCATCATCCCTTCGTAATCCTTTAAGTCGAATCCCTTATCGACCAGTTCATTGAGATACTCCGCCGATTTTCTGGGGCGGTATCTGGTCGGGTCCGGTTGGACATCAAGTTCCTGGATGTTTCGGCTGTCGGCGTCAACCACGATTGATGGCAATACTTTCCGGCCTTCGTAATCATCCCGGTGGGCAAACTCATACCCGGCCGAAATGGTTTCCATGCCCAGCTCCCGAAACAGCTCCTGATAATGATGGGCCCGGGACCCGCCCACAAACAGCATGGCCTTCTTCCCTTGAGTCCGTGGCCTGATCTCCTCGATAACCTTGGCCACCGCCGGCATTTCTTCGGCGATCACCTTTTCCACCTGATCGATGAGCTTTTGGTCGCCATAATACTGGGCGATCTTCCGCAAGGATTTGGCCGAGGCCTCAGCTCCGATAAAGTTTACCTTAATCCAGGGGATGCCGTATTTCTTTTCCATCATGTCAGCCACGTAATTGATGGACCGGTGGCACATGATGAGGTTCAGGTCCGCGGTATGGGCATTGGCGAACTTGTCGATGCTGGAGTTACCGCTAAAGGTGGAAATCAGAGTGATCCCACAATTCTCAAATAGACGTTCAATCTCAAAGGCGTCGCCCCCGATGTTGTATTCGCCCAGCATGTTGATCCGGTAGTCGCCCTCCTGGATGGTGTCGTCTAAGCCGATGACGTGGGTAAATATGCCGTTATTGGCGATATGGTGCCCGGCGGACTGGCTGACCCCTTTGTATCCTTCACAACTGAAAGCAAAAACGTTAATACCCAGTTTTTCCTTCATATCTCTGGCCACGGAATGGACATCGTCGCCGATCAGCCCAACGGGGCAGGTGGCGAAGACGGCAATAGCCTTGGGTTTGAAGATGTCATAGGCCTCTTGAATGGCTGCGGCGAGTTTCTTTTCGCCCCCGAAGATAATCTGCTCATCCTGCATGTCCGTTGAAAAGCAATAGGGCATGAAATTGTGATCTTCCGGGCCGGTGGGTTTGGTTTGATTTCTTCTGGTCAACCAGCTATAGAAGCCGCACCCGATGGGACCGTGGGTCAGGTTGATGATATCCCTGGTCGGCCCCAGCACCACGCCCTTACATCCGGCATAGCAGCAACCGCGCTGCGAAATGATGCCCGGGATCGTCCTGACATTGGACTGGATTACCGGCACCTCATCATCTTGACCGACTTTATTGATGACGATTTGTTTCGATCGCTTGCGGGCGACTTTGACCGGATACTTGGCCAGCAGTTCCTGTTTGACTTTTTCAGGCTCGATGTGGATGGCCTCTTCGCATGTTGTGTCCATATGTTCTCTCTCCCGATCTAAAACAAGTTATTCGTCATCTAACTATTCGTCATCTAGGACGACGTCGCCGCTCTCCTCGGTTCTGACCCGGACGGCGTCGAGAAGAGGTGTAACAAAGATTTTGCCGTCTCCCGATTTTCCGGTCCGATTCACTTTGATGATGGTCTTGACGGTTTTCTCGACCAGCTTATCGGGCACGGCCACGAAAAGTATTCTTTTGGGAATCAGCCGGTTGCTCTGGCCCAATTGCGACAGCGCCTCCTCGTAGCCCTTTTCCGCCCCGGATAATAAGTTTAAGTCCACAATCCCCTTACCCCGGCCTAAGGCATCTCTGGCGGTTATGGAGGTTATGCCGGCATCGGCCAGGGCCTTTTTGGTGATATTCATCATATTCATCCGAACAACGGCCATGACCTCTTTCATATTTTCACCTCTTCCAACTGTCCCGAACCGGTTTCTTTCATCCCGGAACTGATGGTGTAGACTTCATCCACCGGAACGACGAAGATCTTGCCGTCGCCATAGGCCCCCTTACTCCCGGTCCTGGCCGCATGGATAACCGTCTTGATAACGAAATCCTTGTCTTCGTCCTTGACCACCGTGAGCAACAGTTCCTTGGGAATTTCGTCGTAAGTGACTTCGCCGATTTTTATCCCGCGCTGCTTACCGCGGCCGACCACCGACATCTTGGTCACTCCGGGGAACCCGGCTTCCATTAGGGCGGCCAGGACATTATCTACTTTTTCGGGCCGGACTATCGACCTGATCATAAGCATGGGCGTTCTCCTCAATTGTTGATATTCACTTCTGACTCTCTGGTTAGGCCGCCAGACCGTAATTGATCAGGAGCGTTTCCAGTTCTTCAATGGCTAAGGGTTTAGGGATAACAAACATTGGGTTTTCTTCAATTTTCTTGGCCAGGATACGGTATTCGTCGGCCTGGGGATGGTCCGGCATATATTCTATGACCGTCTTCCGGTTAATTTCCGCCTTTTGGACCATGTTGTCCCGCGGCACAAAGTGGATCATTTGGGTGCCCAGTTTCTCGGCCAGGGCCTCGATCATCTCTCTTTCATTGTCTACTTTCCGGCTATTACAGATCAGGCCGCCCAGCCGGACCCCGCCGCCCTCGGCAAACTTAACGATACCCTTACAGATATTGTTTGCGGCATACATGGCCATCATCTCACCGGACACCACGATATAGATTTCTTGGGCCTTGCCTTCCCGGATGGGCATGGCAAACCCGCCGCAGACCACGTCGCCCAAGACGTCATAGAAGACATAATCCAGCTTCTCGCTCTCGGCATAGGCGCCCAGTTGTTCGAGCATATTGATCGAGGTGATGATCCCTCGACCGGCGCATCCCACCCCCGGCTCAGGCCCGCCGGATTCGGTACAAACCACGCCTTTAAATCCCCTCTTCCGGATATCCTCCAACTCCACATCCTCACCTTCGGCCCTTAGGGTGTCCAGCACGGTTTTCTGGGATAAGCCGCCGAGAAGCAACCGGGTCGAATCGGCCTTTGGATCACAGCCCACGACCATGACCCTTCGGCCCATCTCTGCGAGACCGGCAACTGTATTCTGGGTCGTCGTTGATTTTCCGATACCCCCTTTGCCGTAGATAGCGATTTTTCTCATTTTGCAGTTCCTTTCCTCTGGTTTGACGTTACTGACAGGCTGCCGTTTGCATCCGGGAAAATATTCTTTTATCCGGTTGAGCCGGCAGATGAACCGTCCTTGAATCTAACTGTACGGTTCTCGTTGATGCTCCTCTGGGTTACCTGGAGATTAGTTTTGCAGCCAACCTCGAGGTAACAAAGGGAACTTGTTTTCAGCTTTATCGGCCACCCGGAACCCTCTACAGTCGGCATTGGCGTGGGCGGAAAGAGCGGCGTTGCTTTTATGTATTACAAAAACGGTGCCAAGATGGTGCATCGCAAAACCTTCAATCTATCTAGTTGTATTACAATAACTTTTTTTATAGACGAGATATGCCGACATAAAAGTTATGTTACAAAAGTGTATGTTACGTCAGACTATTGGGACAAAAATGTCTTGATATTGAAAAACGATAAAAATACCATGTTAAATATAATATATTTGTTTCATACTGATCTTTTAAATTAATAATGATAGTCTTAAATAGATTATAGTATGTGTATCTGAAACCAGGGCATCAAGGCGGCCGCGCTCCCCAATACTGTTGAATTAGCGCAACGACGCTAAGATTTCTCGCTTCGCTCGAAATGACAGGAAAGTGGACCATCTGGAATAACGATATAAATTTGTCATTCCGAACGAATGTGAGGAATCTTATCACATCCGAGGATGGTTAAACCGTGCCTTAATGCAAGAGCATTGGCCCCGCGTCCCGAAGGCTGTTCAGTTAAACCAATATTACCGGTAGCTAAGTATGTTCACTATCTAAGCCTTGATTACGCTGATTAAACGGAAGATCATGATAAGGGCGGAATGCCCGCGGGGTGGACGGCCGAGCCGGCCATGAAGGTTTATGTTCGTCATGAAGCCAGTCAAAAAATGTCATTACAATTCAAGCGAGTTCGCTCTTTTTGGGAAAATTTGGGCCCATCGGACTGTGCCCGTGAAAAATTTCCGTTGACTTAATGTATGGAAAACATCTAATACCATGGAAAATAAAGCTTCCCCGGGCCACCTGCCAGGTGACGCCGGGTATATTCCGAACAATTAGAATTTTAGAATTGAGCCAAAAGCTTAGACAATAACCTTGTGTCCGGGATGGGAGGCGACCGGTGCCGAAGAAATGCGTCATATGTAAAAAGACAAAGGGTAAACGCGTGTGTAACGTGCATCAAAACGAGGTTGTATGTTCATTCTGCTGCGCCTCAATCCGGACCCCGGAGTGCGCCGGATGCCGGCACCATACCGTTCCTCAGCCACGTGAATGGCAGCCAGGTGGTCAAGGACGAAGACAAGGATTTCGTTATCAAGACGGTTATCCATGCGGCCAGGACCGGGAGTAAGGGGGCCTATGGCGACGGCAAGATCTTCGTCGTTCCGGTGGATGAAGTCTACACCATCAGTTCCGGAATGAAAGAAACCGGTTCGGGACAGTTGGAAGAGGTGAAAATATGAAAGAGGTCATGGCCGTTATTC
>JADFXY010000156.1:0-9905 GCA_015233355.1 Deltaproteobacteria bacterium
GATGAAATACGGCCAGGCGAGATCAGAGCATGACGAGATCAGGATAACTACCGGAAGACTGGTCACCATGCCGATCACCGCGCTGAAGGCGGTACCGCGCCGGGTCAACACACCCAGCAAGAACACGCCCAACAACGCTCCGTAAGTATAACTACCGACTTTGAATCCAAGTGTCAGCAATCCCTTGTAATGGCTAAAGATCCAGGCGGAAAACACCAGCAAGGCCCCGAATGCCACCACCATCAGGCGGGATATCTTAACCAACGCCGCATCCGTCCGGGCAGTCTTAAGGTGTGGCTTGATAAAGTCAACGATAATCACCGAGGACAGACCACCTAAGGCTGACGACAGGCTGGACATACACGAGGCGAAGATGCCGGCCAAAAGGTAACCCTTTAGACCGGGAGGGAGACTGTGTTCGATATAGTAAGGAAAGACATAATCCGTGTTAGACGGGATGGCCGGGTTGGGACTAACCTGGTAGTGGGTGTAAAGCAACGCCCCAATGGTCAAGAAAAGGAGCACGAAGGGAAAATCAATAAGACCGGTCAAGACGATGGCCTTTTGGCTCTCCTTAAGCCGGCTGAGACACAGCATCCGCTGGGCCAGATCTTGGTCGGTCCCCAGAACGGCAAAGGTAATCACCGTGCCGAAAATTATACCGGCCCAGAGAGTCATCGGCCTGGTAAAATCCAGGGTCAAGTCAAAAACGACTAATTTCCCGGCCGCTCCAGCTACTTGCCGGACTGTCTCCCAACCCTGCGGCAGACTGGATTTCAGATGATAAATGGCCATGACCGCGCCGCTGACGAAGACGCCGAACTGCAAGACATCAGTCCAGACAACGGCTTTAACGCCGCCGCACAGGGTGTAGACGACCGAGATGCCGGCAGACAAGGCTAAGGACATCCACAATGGCCAGCCCATGATGACGGACAAAGCCGCGGACATGGCAAAGAGGCGGACTCCACTGGCCATGAGCCTGGTCACCAGGAAGAAAATGCTCCCGGCCAACCTGGTTTGCTCACCGAACCGGCGCCACAGGTATTCATATACTGTAGTCACCTGGTGCTTATAGAAGGCCGGCATGAAAACAAAGGCGACCAGAATGCGGCCGATCAAAGAACCAAAGGCGAACTGAATGTAATTAAAATTACCTCCCGGACGGAGCACTTCTCCGGGCACCCCGATAAAGGTAACCGCACTGACCTCGGAAGCCAGGATGGAAATGGTTACCGCCAGCCAGGGCATGGCCCGGCCGCCCAAGAAAAAGTCGGTTAAGGTCTTTTCCTTCTTGGAATACCAGCCTCCTATAATCAAAACCGAAGTGAAATAGGCGACGAGAATAAGAATATCAGGTAGGGTCATGGACTGGAGATTTCGTTGGTTAGCTTACTCTTCCGTTGGTTTCACCGGATCGCCGGTTCTAACTGCCCGGACGCCATGT
The DNA here is from genome assembly GCA_015233355.1 of Deltaproteobacteria bacterium. Lineage (GTDB taxonomy): Bacteria > Desulfobacterota > JADFXK01 > JADFXK01 > JADFXK01 > JADFXK01. Next base: position 1,448 of record JADFXY010000156.1, read on the forward strand.
TTTTCAGAAATATTGCCTTGTTGCGCTTCCGCCAAAACAAAATCAAGATAAAAGGCTTGATCATCTCCGGACAGAGTCGCCGACCAGCATTGCCATCCCGTCCGGGGTGGTAATTTGAAGCAGTCCTTGTCCAGAGCCACTGTCCCGTCTCCCAGCCATTTCCTGGTATCAATCAGGGTTTCCAATTCTTCCCGAGAAGGCAGCCGCCAGTCATTATGGCCGCCCAAAGTCAGGTTCCGGCAATACTCCCGCGCCTGGGCCTGGGTGAAACCCGTGTCCGGCACATCTTGGGCCCACATCAATTGCGTCCTCATGTCGGTCACGGTCCCATCTTGATGATCGACGCAATATTGAATCCGTTGCCTCATTCTTGGGTTCGAGGCGGTAGAGCCGCTGGTGTCCAGCCTGGGGTTATCTTGCCCAAACACCGGATACTCACCGGTGCTGCATAGGATGAACAACAACAGACCCACGCCCAAACAAATGATGTTCGGTTTCAAGCTCATAATAGGATTGGAATAAAGGCGGAAACGATGCATTGTTCGCCGATTCTGGTGGACGCGCTCAAAGATTAAAGATGAAGATTAGCCCTGGGGTGAGTCTCATAAAGGGCTTCCGTGTCTTTTAGTAGACCAAGGGTTTGCTCATCCGTGACGGGTGGCGCCTTGATCATGATTTCGGCATAAAAATCTCCGGTCGTCTGGGTTTTAGGATTCTTAACCCCCTTCCCTTTCAATCTGAGTTTTTGTCCACTTTGGGCGCCTTTGGGTATTTTTAAGTTGACCTGCCCGGAGGGTGTCGGAACGGTCACTGTTCCTCCCGCGACTGCCTCAAAAAGGGTTATCGGGACCTGCAGGTAAAGGTCGTCGCCCTTCCGGGTAATAAGCGGATGAGGATTAATCTCGATGATCAAATAAAGGTTTCCAGGGGGACCGCCGTGTTGTCCCGGCTCACCCTTCCCGGCTACCCGGACTTTGGACCCATTATCAACACCCGGTGGAATAGTCACGCTGATTTGTTCTGTTTCTTCAAGCTGTCCCAGTCCCCGGCAAGCGGTACAGGGCTTTTGGTTTATGCGGCCGGAACCACTGCACCGCGGACAGGCCCGCATAAACTTGACCGGTCCATCACCCACGTTAGTCTGGCCGGTGCCTTGACATTGCGGGCAGGTGTCACCGGTCACCCCAGGGTCCAGGCCGGAAGCGCCGCAAACGGAGCATGGCTGTAACCGGTTCAAAGATATCCTGGTCGTCACGCCCTTGATCGCCTCTATAAAATCGAGGGACAACCTGGATTCCACGTCGTTGCCCGATTGCGGCCTCCTGCGGCCGGTTCGGCCCCCGGAGCGCGAAAAGACGCCGCCGAATAAATCCTCAAAGCTGTAGGAGCGTCCTTCAGCCTCTCCCCCAAAGTCTTCCCAGGTGGGCTGTTCGGAGGAAGAATGCCAGCTCCGATAGCGCCTGCTCGCCTCGGGATCAAATCCGGCTCTTAACCCCTCTTGTCCAAATTCGTCATAAACCTTCCGCTTTTGTTCATCGGACAAGACATCATGGGCCTCAGCGATCTCTTTAAATTTTTCTTCGGCCTTTTTATTTCCCGGATTTACGTCCGGGTGGTGTTTGCGGGCCAGTTTTCTAAAGGCCTTGTCAATTTCTTTCTTGGCGGCGGTCTTGGGAACGCCTAATACTTGATAAAAATCTTTCTTTTCCATATATCAACTCTCGATCAAGACGATCAAAAATTGTCTAGACATTGAGTGGCGAAACGACCCGACAAGGCATAGGAACCTTGACCTTCGGTCCGACAGAAAATGAACTGACAAATCTTAGTGCCGGAAACGAGTTCCAGGGGATGGGGGCCGAAGTTGAACAGCTCCAGGACTTGATGGTTGTCGATCCCCGGCTGAATGAAACCGGCGGAAATATGGACCAGAAGGCCCAGCCTGGCAAATCTGCTGCGACCATCAATCCAGCCACAGATGGAGTCCGCCAGCCGGATCCTCTCAATGGTCATGCCTAGAGCCGTCTGCCCCGGAGCTAGAACCAATCCTCGTCCAGCCGTTGTCACCAGTCTGGTCGTCGTGGCTCGATAATCAGTTTCATCCCAAACTTTAATTGTATCAGGAGGCGATTTGAAAAGTCTGAAAATGTGACTCAGCCGAAGATCCACCGACGCAGGACCCACCGAATCGATTAGAAAGGGATCGATAACGATGTTTCCCCGATCAATCTCATTAAGAATGGCGCTTCGAGCCAAAATTGTCACAATTCCCCCAGGGCTTCTATCACGTAATATAACAGTTTTGCGATGAATGGTCAGGGCATTAGATGAGACAATTTAACAGCCCTAAAGATGTTTTTGGATTTCGATGAACATATTACCCTTGTCTTCAAGTTTGGTCAGGCAGGCTTCAATGCCGACCTCCCTTGATTGTTGCCGGGCTTTCTCGTCAACGTTTTCCATAAGACAGATAACCTTGGTCCCGCGCGTAATGGGGTTGTCCCTCATCCGGCCGGCGATTTTAAAACCATTGACTCCGGGCATATCCAGATCCAGCATCATGATATCAGGTTTGAATGTGGTGACCAATTCTCCGGCCTCAAAAGCGTCTTCGGCAAAGACAACGTCGTAATTCATCGTATTCAATACTTTATATAAAGTTTTCCGGAAATATTGATCACTATCTACTACCAGAATTTTCTTTTTGGGGACGTATTCCGTGTCGGAATATGGAATTCCGTTTCTTCTCAAAAATTCTTCCAGGTCATCTCGAACAATGCGATGGTGTCCACCAGCAGTACGGTGGGCTTTAATCTTGCCTTTCTTTACCCACCTCCATAAGGTCATGTGTGTGACATTACATATCCGGGCGGCTTCCACAAGCGTAAATGCCTTTTTTTCCATATCGCACTCCTTGTTGGCCCACGTGTTTTCGCTGTTATGATTATTAGCCAAAGATGATTATATTATTTCATTATGTTAATTTTTTCAACCGTTTTCTGTCTATATCAAAAAAATTGTTCTAAAATTCTTTAGTCCACCATGTATATGATCGTTATTTACGGTTGAATAAATATAGAATCAAACTAATCACCAGACTGATGATCAAGCACGTGATCACTGGAAAATAAAATCCAAACGCCTTTTTTTCAATCACAATATCACCCGGCAGCCGGCCCGGGAAAGGTATCTTGTGGGCCGAAAGAAGAACCAGGCCGATGACGACCAGGATGATCCCGATAATGATTATGGCCTTGCCTAGAGACCCCAGGTCAAACACAACGTTTCCCCCACCCGTCTAATTTATCCGCTCTTCTTGCCAGAACAGTCCGACCGGCCAACCCGGCAAATCGCCGTGATTATAACCCCAGCCACAAAATCACCCCGATCAGCAACGAGGCAAATACACCTAAGGGGATAGTCAGACGAAGGATATTTCCTTCCTGCCCCACCGCGCCGCACATAGGAGTGGCAATGGCAATCTTGAGTGGAGACGAAATAGAACCAACGGAAGTACCTACGGCCAATCCTGCGGCCAACCAGGTCCCGGAGACACCCAACAAACCGGCCGCCTGAACCTGGAGTTGTCCGAAGAGCATCAACGAGGCCACCCCATATCCTGTCAGAAATGTCCCGACCCAGCCGAGAAGCGGCACAAACACAGGATAATAGGTTCCAGAGTAGGCTTTCAAGCCGATGGCCAGTATCCAGGGGATATTCCGTGTCTGATCGAATTGGGCGAAATCGGCCGAGTAACCGGAATAAGCGATCATTTGTCCCATGGCCCCGAATAATCCCATGGCTACCGCCGTCCGCCATGCCTTTTTCGCACCCTTGACTATTTCCTCCTTCACCCTTTCTTTGGGTATCCTTAGGAGCACCGCAGCCAATCCGAAAGCAGCGAACAGGTACAGGTACGCCGAAAAGAATGGTTGAAAAGTAAGGGTATGTATAGGTATTATCCGGACTTTGACAACCAACTGCCGGAAGGTCAGCTCCTTCAAATACGGTACGGTGTTAACCAGCAATAAGGCCGTCAACATCAAAGCAAATGGGGCCAGGTCGCGAAAAATTTGGTTATCTCGATCACCTTGGCTTGGCTTGACCAGCATCACGGCCAAGATCAGGGCCAGGCCCCCCAACATGCCGGAGATAGATATTCCCAGATACATGGCGGCCGCCAATGTGGTCAGCCCAACCAATAAACCACAGCCAAGGGTCAAGAACAGGCGGTGGGGCAGCTTCCCTTCCCTGGGCAAGTAAATGGGCATACAAGCAGCCATAATCAGCATGGCCGGGACTCCCAGCCAGGCCGAAGCAATACCCAATTCCCGAACCGGCAGGCCGGTGACCAGGGACAAGACGTCCACGATGATCCCGCCCATCTCCAAGGTCATCAAACCAGCGTATCCGATGATGGACAAAGCTGCCGCCCCGGTGGGGTCGACTCCGGCCGTCCGGAGCATCGGGGCCACCACTGGCTCGGCGATGACGCTGGCTCCTTCCATAAAGTTGCCTACCCCCAAAGATATGAACAAGCCGCGATGAAAGGCGTCATGCACGTTCCCTAAAAACCGGTCAACGATTCGAGTCAAGGAACCGGTGGAGATAAGCAGGTTGGACAGCAATATCCCGGCAAAGATAACCAGCAGCAAGGGCAATGTGGTCAGCGCTCCATCGAGTGCCGCCAGTAAAGCGGCAACCAGAGGCATGCCAAAGCCGATGACCACCAGGGCCAGTGTAAACACACCTCCATAGATGGACAGGTGGAAGGCCGGCCGTCTAAATATCACGGCCAGTCCGGTCAGCAGCAACACCGGAGTCCAGCACAATAGAAAAAGGTTAAGGCTGACGGTCAATTTGTGCTCCGGCAATATTAACACTGAGTTAAATCATTAAGAGTGTCCCCGGCAGTTCAGGCGGCTAGAGTAATCCTAAAGACTCCTCGCTTCTCGCTGATGCCTTTCCCGACGTCTATCCACCTATTTGATAAACGCAAAATGGGTCAGGTTCCGGTTTGTGGAGGTACCGCTGCTCAAATCGGTAATTTTAAGTTGCCCGGCCTGATCAGAACTGAAGACCAGTTGGGCCGTCCGAAGGTGGGGATTATAGATATCCGAACCCTTAAAGACTCCGCCGGTGACCTGGTCGGCGTAATAGACCAGAGAGTTAAGGGCGTCCTGGGTGGTCAAAAGAATAGCCCCGCCGGTGACGTAGGTTTGGAAGTAGACCCGGAACCCCTTGTCTGGATCCTCACTCCATACGCCGTCGGTCGTGGTCACGCGTTTGATCGTGTCGGAGGCTTGACGACTAACCGTCAGGGTGGTGATCCCGCCGGTCGCAAGATTGGTTAAGGAGTAAAGTGCGGTAAAAGAACTGATGAAGCTGACCCGGATGCGATAGGTTGTCCCGGTGGGCACATCTGGGGCATCAAACGTCCCGCCGCTGACACTGGAGGCATAACAGGCGATGATCTTTAAGGCATCTTGGGTAGAGAGACATATTGCGCCGCCGCCGGCATAGGTCTGGAAATAAATCCGGTCAGCCGTTCGAGCCGTCCAGATGCCGTCGGTTGTGGAATCTCCGGCAAGAAAATTTGTCGGTCCGCCAAAGGCGCCGATGTCGTTCCGGGTTCGGTCGGGATTATTGAAGGCCGGGTCGGGGTTACCGGTCCGGCGGCAAGGGGAAGAAGCGGCCAAAGTGAAATCACCGGCGGCCGGGTTGACGAACACCGGGTTCACCGACAGATCGGTCGCTCCGGCAGTGACACCTTTGTAATTTCCGGCCTGGTTATTGAAAACATCATTATAGGACAAAAGAGGAATGGAGCCGCTATCCGTCTCGATTCCCGCTTTGGTCAGGTTGGAGGCGACAATATTGTTCATGATCAGCGGCGTGGCGCCCTCGGAAATATACATTCCGGCTCCAACTTCGGTCCCGGTATTGCCATAAACGACGTTATTCACCACGTTGGACCTGAGTACGCCGTATATGTCCATCCCGGCGCCAAGATCACCCTGGTTGTTATAAATCACATTGTTGGAGAATTGGACCACATCCGGGCTCGTATCGCTGCTGCCTAACGACACGCCGCCTCCTTGATGAGAAGCATTCGCGGAGATAGTATTTCCCTGAATGACTGCACCGGCCCGGCAAGCGATCCCCCCGCCTGAATCCCCGTTGGTTTTATTGCCGGTGATCCGATTGTCCCAGATGAAGGCGGTGCAGCCGTCATGCAGATATATGCCGCCGCCCTGGGAGTCTGACGTGTTGCCGGTGATGGTGTTACCGGCGATCAATGGTTTGGAGGTGTTATAGCAGCTTATGCCGCCGCCTATTCCGGCAGTGTTGTTGGAGATCGTGTTTCCGGTTATTTCCGGAGAAGCTCCATAGCAATTGATGCCGCCGCCCCAATTAAAAATTTGATTACCTGATATGGTGTTATTGGCAATAACAATGGACGGGGCGGAACAATCTACGACCATCACGCCGCCGCCGTCACCATCACACCGATTCTGGGTGATAATGTTATCCACGATGGCCACCGATGAGGACGACTGGATAAGAATCCCGCCGCTTTGATCTACTACGTTCCCGCCTTTGATCGTAAATCCGGTTACCCTCACCCTGGCGGCGGAATCAATGTTGATCACCCGGACCCTGGCCACGGCAGTAGCTTCAGCATTCAAGACCGTAGTGCCGGCTGAAGCGCCTTTGAGCGTCACCCCGCTCTTCATCACGATGGGAAATGTTTCTCTATTGGTCGAAGGAGAATAAACGCCGGCCGACACCTCAATGCTGTCCCCATCCGCGGCTTGAACCATGGCGGCGGTAATGGTGGCAAACTGGGCCGGGACCTTTAAGGTGGCCGCTGAGGCTGAAGTGACAAAAAAGAGGCCTAACCCGAACGACATTAGCCACCCGATAAGCCTGTTACCTGGTATCTTCACGATTAACCTCCTTTGGCTGGGGTAGATTTAATGGTTGGGAATTTGAATTGTGACGGCATCATGAATAATCGGGAAGTTGATCTATCCAAGATCATGTAATGGATTAACTTACAACTTGCATTCCTTTTGTTTTCCTCTAATTATGGAATAAATACCCTTATCGAACCAGGCTACCTGAAGTGCGGGTAAAATAACGCCTCCATCCCTAAGTAGAGACAACCAGGTGAGTTGGCCCTCCCCTTTCTGAACAGAAAAGCAGCCACATTGCACATTCAGGCCCCTTATCAGGGCTGAACCCATCGCCCCGACAAAAACGACCATCACCAAAATTATCATTAGTGCTGCAGTTCGACTCCAAATGCCCAGCACAAGCGCCAGGCCCATGACCAGTTCCAGCCAGGGCAAGATAATAGCCACCAGGTTTACGGCGTTATCAGGCAACAGGCGGTAATTGTAAACCATACGGGCGAAGGCCTCCGGGTGCGAAATTTTGGGCCAGGCCGCCAAGATGAACACCAATCCGACCAGCAGCCGACAACCCAGGGTTACCTCTGGTCGCTCCAGTAAACCGACTAAGGTATTAGTTTTGACCATAGCCCCTCTTCCCCGGTCCGGATTCGGTCGGCAAGCCGGCCTTTGTCCATTCACTGAACCCGGCCAGAAAAATCCGGACCTGGTCATATCCGTTATTCTTTAAATGCTCGGCCAGATTAGCCGCCTGGTCACACCCGGCCCCATCACAATAAGTAATGACCGGCATAATTGGAGGAAACTGGGACTGGAACTGATCAAAAAACTGGTCGATGGCATGAATGGGCAGGTTGATCGCCCCCGGAATGTGTGACTGTTCATAAATTTCCCGGTCCCGGGCGTCAATTATCAGAATATTTGGATCGTTATAACTGCCGGAAACAACAGGTAGGTCCACCACCGGTATACTTCCGACGAAGGTGAGGTTGGTCAACTTCTTGGTCCAATCTTCCACCCAGGGCAAGCCGGGATTCCTAAGGGCATTGGACCCAAAAGCCAAAAGGATGGCGACCATACACAGAGCAGTTGCCTGAGCGCAAGCCCTTCGGACAGCCAGGGTCATAGATTAACTCCAGGTGTTATTGATTATTCTTTGGAAACGCCGCCCTGTGTCATTTCTTCTACAAAGGCCCGGACCACTTCCGGATCCAACTGCGATCCACTTATTTTCTTTAAGATTTCCATCCCTTCTGCAAAGGATTTACCTCTCTGGTAAGGCCGGTTGGTGGTCATGGCGTCAAAGCAGTCGGCCACACTGATGATTCTGGCCCCTATCGGGATTTCCAACCCCTTCAGTCCTTTGGGGTAACCTTGACCATCAAATCGTTCGTGGTGATAGTGGACAAATTCAACTATCGGCCCCAGGAAATCCAGGTCGCGCAATATGTTGACGTCAATTCCCGGAGCCTGGATATATCGATTGCCTTTTCCCCTTCCGTCCCTTCAAGCACCGGTAACTCAATAGTTTTTCCGCCCAA
>JADFXY010000157.1:0-9904 GCA_015233355.1 Deltaproteobacteria bacterium
TCAAAAAGGAAGTCAAAAAAGATCGAGAGGCAGGAAGAAAAAAGGCAAGGTGGGGTACTTTTGACCGGCCGGGGTGGTGTATTTTTTCACCGGCCAAAATGGCTTACTTTTTCACCGGCGATAATACCTCTTTCCAAGGCGAGCATCTTTCTGCTTTTTACTATATTTTTTAAGTTCTATAATATCATCTGCAGTAAAACTGTGTTCGTCAGTTTTCACGTCCCCTCCAAAGCAATAGTTTGAAAGTCCGAAACGGACTATGGCTTTTAGAGGATATACGAGATATTATTTTTGCCTACAACACAGCCTGCAAGCAATAATCGTGCCATAAAAATAAAAGTTGGAGTAGTATAACAGCTTTATTCAGGCGGCTCAAGCCAGGGCTGAAGATACCGGTCCATCACCGGTCCATCGGGGCTCTAACCACCATAATCTAATTAGATGTGGAAGGCTCAAATTTGACATTCTCACTTGAAATGGTGAAGATGCCAATGCGTGTCCATAACGTATCCACGGCTGACGATTTGAACCGATCCAACATGCTTCTCGCTGTTATTTAATAATAAAGTAAGTCTGAATAAAAATAAAAACTAAAGTATCGTTGTCGATTTGACGATAAAGAAATCAAAAGCAAGATGGTCCGGGTCCAATGTTCCAGACCATCTTGGGACCGCCCTCTGATAATCAACAAAACGCGACCGTTACCGACGGTTTCAAGCCTGGAAAACGAGAGCTGTGTTGACTATCAAAGGTGACTTCTACTGCTTCTACGCGTAATCAGGCAAGTAAATTTTGACAGCCTCAAAAAAAATCTAAAGTAACGTTGTCGGTTTGACGATAAGGTAATCAAAGGCGAGTTGTCAAAGTCAAAAAAGATGTCAGACTCACTCGTCCCGACCGAAAAGAGTTTAATCGTTACTAACCAGAACGATTTGTTGAATCGAGAATGAAAGTAATCTTACCTGTTATCTTCTATCGATGGTCATTTTATGAGTAATCTGAGAAACATTTTTTTCTAACCGATAAAGAAAAATCTAAAGTAACGTTGTCGATTTGACGATAATAGAATCAAAAGCAAGAATACATTCGGTTTAATGATGGCTATTCTAATGTATTTAACTAAGTGTTTGGCATGATTGCTTCCGGACGACGGCAGCCATACCTACTGAACACCAATTAGAAATTAAGTTTATCCAGTTTCGAGAGTGGGGAGAAAGGATTCTCCCGCATGGCGAGATCAAGGAGGATATGTCATGAACCTGTCTATTATGAACAATGCTGCTGCGTTAACTGCCTACACGGCTTTATCTGCTTCAAATGCAAATCTGGCTAAGAGTATTGGCCGACTATCGACAGGTCTCCGCATCAATTCCGCTGCTGACGACCCTTCGGGTCTGGCCATTTCCGAGCGTTTCCAAACTCAGATCAACGGCCTCAACCGGGCTTCCATGAACGCTCAAGACGGCATTTCGATGATGCAATTGGCTGAAGGGGCGATGAATGAAACCCAGTCCATGCTCCAACGGATGCGGGAACTGGCCCTCCAGGCGGCCAACGGCACTTTGACGGCTTCGGACCGGGTGCAAGTTCAGAGCGAAGTGGATCAGTTAAAACAAGAAATAGACCGGATCGCTCAGAGCACTGAGTTTAACACTCGGCAGCTCTTGAATGGAGACGGTTCCGGCATATGGTCAACCGACAGCCCGAACATCCTGACCGCCAGTCTTACCGGGCAGGTTCAACAGGGCAACTACAGGATTACAGTCCAGGCTTCAGCCACTGGTACCAACGATGTGTGGAAAAGCACGATTATGCAACTGACTACGCCGGTGGCGGCCGATCACAATTCCATGCGGGTGGGCGTAAACAACACCAATGGGAACATGCTGTCCACGGCCTCGATCAGCATTGATGACACCCTGCTTAACAAAAGTGTGTCCTACAGCTACAAGTTTCTCCAGGGGCAGGCGGCGGAAATAATCGGTCAAACAGGTGTTATGACTGGCCTAGCGGGCAATGATCTGGCTATTTGCGCCACTATCTCCGGCTTTCAGTGCGGCGTGGCTGGCACCGCTTCTGCTTATCAAACGGTATACTTCTCTGCGGATTCGTCCATTGACATTTCTTCGGCGGCTGCAACCCACCATATTGTGAATTTCAAGGCCGGCACTTACACCCAGAATGAGATTACGACTGCATTACAGACGGCGGGTGTCGGTAATCTTAACGTTGTTTGGTGCGCCAACCACAGCCCTGCAGGCGGAGACTTTTTGGTTCTATCAAGCACCGCTGGCGCCAACTTTAGTATTACCGTTTGTGGGGCTACAACCGGGGCATTGGGCATCGGCGCCGGAACGTTGGCTCCTAACACGACAGTGATAGGCAGCCAGAACAGTGAAGACGGGCATGTCTTCAGAATAAGTGCCTCGGCCGCCAACAACGGTTTCAGCCTCGCCTCGGGATTTATGACATTTGACATAATTGGGAATGGACATTCGGCCACGATTACCTTTAATGCATTGAAAAACGTCCTGTCAGGTGCGTCGACTAACTCCAGCGTCAGGACCGTGGCGTTTAGTGAAGGTGAGGTCCTCAACACAATAAACAGCGCCCTGGAGACCAAAGCGATAGGAGTTCGGGCCCAGATTGGCTCGGACCATCAGTTGACTTTTGTCACCACCACGGCTGACGGCACATTGCGGCCGGCGAATTTTATCATCACAAACATTCGTAAAGCTTTCCTTGGGACCATGTCGTTGAGTTCCATTGGAATACAGGCCGGGACATTCGCCGGGATAGGAAATAACAAGGTAGTGTTTTCGGTTAACCAAAGTACGGTCTACACGGCCAGTCTGCCCACTAACGTCTATTCAGGAACGAAAACCGGGATGATCAAACTGGCCGCTGACCTGCAGACGGCAATGGACGCGGCGGTTATAGCAGGCGGCGGGAGCCAGGCCAATGAAGTAAATGTGACTTATGATTCGGCCGCCCAATCCTTTCACATGATCAGCCGGCGGGTTGGCCTGAATACCTCAGCCGTCTCTGAGGTGCAACTCTTTGACGGTGCCGGTATGGCCAGTATCCTGTCCAGCATCGGGTTGGACTTAAATACCCATGCCCTGGGAAATAACGATGGAATTTCATTAGCCATCTACAATGGTGTTGGAACCAACACATTGGCTACCAATATCTACAACCGACGGGGAATCAATTCTGGCGCTTTATCGTGGAACCTGACCTCGGCAAATAAAACAACCACCATTTCATCTGATTCCACGCTGGCCGCGCTGGGTATAAACTTAAGCTTTTCTTCCAAGGTGGCGGCTGAGGCGGGCAATGCGGGAAACTTCAATATTGACGTGACCAAAGTCGGCGACTTGAGTTATCTAGCTAAGGGCAATGATTCTTTAGGAGAAATCGCTCAATTCAGCGGCCTCCTGGACCAACCCAAGGACATAACAATGTACGCCAACGGTCACAGCGCCACGATTAACTTTGATAAGGCGACAACCTTAAATGACTTACAGAATATGATTGTCTCGGCGGTCACATCTTCTGTGGACAACCGGGGCTTGGGGCTTCAGGTAAATGGCCCGGTTTCTGCCCAAAATTCGGTGTACCAGCATGTGGCCGATTACATCACCAACACGGCGGAAGGAACGTATCGGCAGGCCACGGGAGACGCGGCGGTAGATGGGACCTTGCTCGTCAGATCGCCTTGGGCTGGACCCGACGGTCAAATAACTTTCGCAGCGGATGACGACGTCCTCAAGGCTTTCGGCTTTGCTGAAATTCAAAAGCCCACTGATGCCACAGGAAAGGATCCGTACTATGTCCAGGTTCAAAATGCCCACACCGGTGAGTTACTCGGCTCCCGGAGGGTATCATCGCCTCAAGCGGCTGACCTGATCCCGGGCGTTAATTTCAAATTCAACCCTACGGTTGACGTGACCACTTCCTGGAATGACCAGACCGGTAAATTTGATTTCACTGCCGACACCAACCCGGTATCTTCCACCTTACATGTGGTGGACCGTAGCCTTAACCTTCAGATCGGCCCTAATGTCGGGAGTGAGCAAACGGTCAAGTTAAGCATAGGATCAGTTACGGCCGCGTCCCTGGGCTTGAGCAATGTTTTGATGGTTGACCCCACCCTGGCCTCAAATTCAGTAACCGTGATCGACAAAGCCATCAATACTATTTCCGTACAACGGGCCAATCTGGGCGCGATTCAAAACAGGTTGGAGTACACACTGGATAGCTTAAGTTCATCCCAGAAAAATATGACTGCAGCCAACTCGTCCATCACTGACCTGGATATGGCTAAGGGAGTCTCTGAAATGACCAAAAACCAGATTTTAGTCCAAGCGGGTACGGCCATGCTGGCCCAGGCTAACCAGGTGCCGCAACAGCTCTTAACTCTGCTAAAATAGGCGCCGGGTGAATATCGTCTCTAAGCCTTTGCCGGAGAGCAATGCCGGTTTCACCGCTCCCCAGGCTTTGAAAGTCCCGAAGGCAGCGTAAAGCGCGCTCTTTTCATCGGGGCTTGGGACAGGAATTTTCAAGAGATAGCTTTTGTCTTGCTCACGGAGGTGTCGTAATGAGAATCAGTCAATTCAGCGAACCCGAGGCCCCCTTTATCCCCAAAGAAGGGATCAATATCGGTGAGGTAAGTAACTTATTGAGCGTCCCCAGGTCAACCTTGCTTTTTTGGGAAAAAGAATTTGGTTCATTTTTGAGTGTAAAGAAGACCGGCGGTAAGCATCGCCGATATACAAATCGTGAGGTGGAGGCCCTAGGCGAGATAAAACGGCTGCTCAACGAAGAAAAATATACGGTCGCCGGGGCCAAACGGAGAATGGAAATGACCAGACAACAAACCAGATCGTTTGAACAAATCCTAACCGATGCACTGGGTAAATTGGAGACGGGAATGAAAGTCAGTGACGTGGCCAGGAATATGGCCAGGCAAATGGCGGTGTGAGGCGGCAGGGTCTCAAGATCCTGCCGGCTTCGGCCGGAATCCGAGAGGCATTGTGCTTTTACCCCGTTGCGGCGGGATAAGGACCGCGTTTCAAAAACCAGTTCTAATTTTACTGCAACCTGGCAAAAGTACAAACAGAAAACGAGAAGATATCAGTATGGGACAGAATCTTCAATGGTGAAGAATGACTAAAGGTTTTTTGTAACCGGTTCCTCTATCTCATTGCGAGTGAAGCGAGCAGTATCAAGATTCCTCACATTCGTTCGGAATGACAAAGTGAAACGCGTTCGAGTGGAATGACGGACCGGAAGCCATTCGTTTGAAATGGCAAAGTAAGGAAGATTCACTCGGAACCAGAACGGAATATGAAAATATAATGTAACCTAGACGAAAAGGAGGGATGTGACGCTTAGGACAGGATAACCGTAATCGGAAAAAGCTCTATAAGGCGGCTGCTACAGGTGCCGGGTCATAAATACTGCCGGCCAATCAACAAAGAAGCAGTCCAAGAAATTTTTGTCGGCAAAAGCAACGGGGTAGAAATGATATCCCCCCGTGGCCGAGGGGTACACATCGGTAGACACGTGCCGGTGGCAGGTCTCCACGACCGCCATCAAACGGCATCAAGTTGAAAGGAAAGCAAATGACAGCTTGATATCCGGCCAAGGGCAGACATTCGTAGAGACGCGCCACCATTACGTCTTCATCATCGACCGTTCAGTCGCGGGAAAGAATCAACCGTACGGTCCAACCGGGCACTTTTCAGATTCTGGTGGGTTCTTTTGTTTCAGACGGAGGGATTTCGGTCTGCCGGGAGATCAAACCAAACGGCAAGCCAAGACGTCATCATGTCCTATCCAGACGGAACAATGAGACGAAAAAAATCAAGGCCATACTTAAAAGGAGGTAGATCGGACCGGAACCACTTTCTTGATGAAACAGATAGATATCACCGAATGTTGAAAAAGCGCAACAGGGTTCTAGGCGGATTCATGTCCAGGGGAGAGCTGGGAAAGGTAATCGGGCCTGTAACCAGCTTGGACTCATGCCGGGTTAGACCTGAGGTCCGGTTTCTTGAAGGCTATTGGAACCGATCGGCATCTAACCGAGCAACTTTTATTATCGGCTACTCTCAAGGGGGTTGGACTTCGCATTTACTCGACTCGTTTAACTCGTTTAACGATAAATAACTTCTGTCGGTCTCGACGGAGTCATCTCAAGTGGGGAAAGGATTTCCCATCTAATCAAATCAAGGAGGATGAATCATGAGTTTATCAATCGTCAATAATCTTCCGGCGATAGGGGCCTATAACGCCCTATCCGGCGCCAACAAAAATCTGGCCAATGCGATCAATCATTTGTCCACTGGTCTGCGGATTAACGGGGCCAAGGATGATCCTTCCGGTTTGGCTATCTCCGAGCGTTTCAAAGGCCAAATCAGCGGGCTTAACCAGGCTTCCATGAATGCCCAGGATGGCACCTCCATGCTGCAGGTAGCCGACGGCGCTCTTAACGAAACCCAAGCCATCCTGCAACGGATGCGGGAACTGGCCGTTCAAGCTTCTAATGGAACCTTAACTTCTCAGGATAGAACGTCGATTCAAGATGAAGTAGACCAACTGAAGGCTGAAGTCAACCAAATCTCCACCACCACGGAGTTCAACACCAAAAAACTACTCAACGGAAACTTATCGGGCATTACGTCCACCGATCATCCCGATCAGCTCCAGGCCTACGTCACCGGCCAGGTGCGGGAAGGCAATTACCGGATCAGCGTTCAAGCCTCCGCCACAGGCAATAACGAGGTTTGGAAGAGTGACGTCATGGAATTGGCCAGTCCATACAAGGCCAACGTGGATAACCTTACGGTTCAGTTGAATAACACCAACGGATCAATGTTGTCTACCGCCGGCATAACCGTCGATCAAAATAAGGTTGCCCAAGACGCTACTTATGTTTATAAATTTCAGCAAGGCCAGGCGGCGGAAATCGCCGGCGCGAGCGCAAACGCTTCCGTCACTATAGCCCATACTGAGGCTAGTTGGACAGCTACTCAAGCTGTGGCCGTGCTAACTGCAGCTTCGAACGTGCACATCGGTGCCGGCGACAATGCGTATGCTACGGGCACCGAGACATTTCTGTTCCATACCAGCACCATTATCACTTTCTCCGGTGCCGGGGCGACAGGTGGGTCCGTGGCTTTCGCAGCCGGGACATATTCCTTGTTTCAAGTTGAGTCCGCTCTTCATAGCTATGGGCTTTCCAATGAAATAACTGTTACATGGTCGGCTAACGGCGCGGCCTCGGGGGGATTTTTTGCAACCGTGACTAATGCCACGGCTAAAATGACGGTTACAGTCACCGGAGATGACGCCCTGGGTATTAACGGGCTGACTATAGCTTCGGCGGGCGGCACGACCAGGGGTTCACAGAATTCAGAAAACGCCAATCTCTTCTTGATTTCCGCCA
The DNA here is from genome assembly GCA_015233355.1 of Deltaproteobacteria bacterium. Lineage (GTDB taxonomy): Bacteria > Desulfobacterota > JADFXK01 > JADFXK01 > JADFXK01 > JADFXK01. The sequence continues at coordinate 7,457 of JADFXY010000157.1, forward strand.
ACGGCGGCGGTGGTCTGACATCAGCTTTTGCCACCACCTCGTTTGACATTATCTCCAACGGGCATAGCGCTACGGTAAGCTTTAATCTGTGGCAACACGGTTCATCTGCGGTTGCCACCCAGGTAATTGCCTTGAACGAAAACGATGTGTTAGACACAATGAACACGGCGCTGGCGGCCAACAAACTCGGCGTCCGGGCGCAGGTTGACAATAATCATGTTCTAAGTCTGGTCACCACCACGGCGGACGGAACGACTCGGCCGAGTTCTTTCAGCATCAGCAATCTCGTCAGAGCCACCTCGGCTGCCAACAGTGCTACCATTTTTTCTGTTACCTCTTTAGGCATCAAAGGCGGCTCCTTTACCGGAACAGGGAACAACGAGATAGTTTTTTCAGTCAATCAATCGACCATCTATACGGCCACTCTGGCCGACAAAACGTATACCACTACGGCTGATCTGACGCAGTTGGCGTCTGATATGCAAACGGCAATGAACAATGCCGTCCTGGCCGGGGGTGGATCAACGGCCAATGAGGCTGACGTTGTTTTTGACACCGCCGGAATGAGTTTCCATGTAATGAGTCGGCAGATCGGTTACAACACCTCGGCTGCATCCGAGATCCAGTTGTATGCCGGAGCCGGACTCCAGAGTATCCTGTCGAGCGTCGGCCTGGATTTGAACACCCATGCTCGGGGCAACAATGACGGTATGTCCCTAGCCATCTATAACAACGCTGCGGGAACTAATCTGGCCACTCATATCTACAACCGGCGTGGGATTGATACCGGTGCGGCGACATTAGGGTGGAGCGCCGCCGGTGCCGTGAATGTTTCCTCCGACAAGACACTGGCTGCGTTGGGGCTCAACCTAAGTTTTGCCACCACTGCGGCGGTCGCAGGCAATGCCGGGAATTTTATGTTCGACGTGACCAAAATCGGAGACCAGATTTCCGTTGCCAAAGGAACCAACACATTGGGTCAGATCTCCCAATTTGCAGGTTTGCTCGATCAAACTCGGAATATGACCATTTATGCCAATGGTCAGAAGGCCTTCATCTATTTTGATAAATCGACCACGTTGGATCAGTTGCAGAACATGATCGCTTCAGCCATCACCACCGATATAACTGCCGGAGGGTTGGGGCTTAAGGTGAACGGGGCGGTCTCTGCCCAGCAAACCGTCTACGATCACGTATCTGATTTCATTACAAATACATCAGAGGGGACCTACCGGCAGCCGTCGGGTGATGCGGCAGTGGATGGAACCCTGATCGTCAGGTCTCCATGGGCTGGAACTGCCGGGCAGATATTCTTTGGAGCGGATGAGGATATCCAAAACGCCTTCAGCTTTGCCCGTATTAAAAATGCTTCGGATGACGCGGGTGTTGATCCCTGGTTTGTCCAGGTCCAAGATGCCCATACCGGAGAAAATCTATTCAGCCGCAAAGTGGCTGCCCCCGAAATAGATAACCTGATTCCAGGGGTGAATGTCAAATTTTCACCGACAGTAGACGTAAATACAACTTGGAATACCAACTCCGGGCAGTTTGATTTCACGGCCGATAGTAGTCCTCAGAGCATGGTTCTCCACGTGGTGGATCGTCATCTCGATTTGGCGGTGGGAGCCAATGCCGGGCAAAATATCAGCACCAGTATCGGCGAGATAAATACCGGATCGCTAGGCTTAGACAACGTCCTGGTGGTGGATCCGACCCTGGCCCAACGGTCGATTGCCAAGATCGACAAAGCCGTAAATCAGGTCTCCTCCGAACGAGCTAGAATGGGTGCGGTGATGAATCGGTTAGACTACACTATCAATACCCTGGCCGTCCAGAGTCAAAATATGACGGCGGCCGAGTCCACCATCACTGATCTTGATATGGCCAAGACGGTATCCGATATGACCAAATATCAGATATTGAACCAAGCCGGCACGGCCATGTTGGCTCAGGCCAACCAGTTGAACCAGAGTCTGCTCAGCTTGCTTAAATAGTCCAACTTCCTGGGGGGCCAATTCGGTTCCCCAGGGATGATGGTTCATGACCTGAGCCGGCCTATTCAATGATTTATATAAGTTAAGGCAAGGCCAGGTACGGGACGATATCTTTAAATCTCTATTATGTCGCTTCTTACCTGTCATTTTGTTACTCCTCTATCATTTCGAGCGAAGCGAGAAATCTGATGATTCCTCACATTAGCTCGGAATGACAGAAAAGAATCATCTCGAGTGAGCCGCCCCATCGCGTAATCATGAGGAGGGCGGGCGCCCAAATGACCGGGCCGTGGTATGTGCGCCCCGGGGCGCCGTAGAAAAAATGATATCAAGAAATTATTCTAAAGTACTTTTGTTTTGTTGACGATAAGAAATATGAAGGCCCAGGAATTGATTCCGGGAATTGAATTAGGGCCGACTCACGTGGACCCTCCCGGGATAACGGCAAAGGATT
>JADFXY010000158.1:0-9834 GCA_015233355.1 Deltaproteobacteria bacterium
GAAGATAATTCTATAATCGGAGAGATAGTGGCATCTATCACCAGTCGTCTACCGTCTTTTTGGAGCAGCCGGCGCTCACCGGAGATGATCATGTTGTCGCCCAGGCTGCGGAATATCATGGCCAGATTATGAGTTAATTCGGCCAGCCCTTTTCTTGCTTCGGTCCGGGGTGGCGAGGCCGGTCGGGTCACGGCCGCAGGTCCGGAAGGGACCGAAACAGCCGCGGTCATAGTCCCTGCTCCGGTCCGGTCCTCGGTCCGAGGAGGTGCGGTCGGTTGTGGCGTGGGAGTAGGCCCGGAAGGCGCCGAAACAGCCGCGGTGATGGTTTCCGCTTTAGGCTGGGCTTCGGTCTTGGGCGGTGCGGTCGGCTGGGTCACGGTCGCAGACCCGGAAGGCGCCGAAACAGCCGCGGTGGTCACTTCCGGGGATTCGGCCGTAGGGGCCGCGGGAGAAGTCTTTTCTGCCGTCTTTTTGGGCTGAACCGGGCTAAGGTCGTTCTCGGCGGCTGTGGCGTCATCTTTCTTGACATATTCGGGCAGAAAAATCATTTCGCCGGGCATGAAGTTAGTGGTGCCCTCACGGACCGGATTCAGCTTATGGAAGTCTTTGAGGTAGTCTGGATATCTCATCCCGGCCGGGAGACCGGCGTCGGCCTTCATGAGTCCGACCAGGGTGTCGCCTTCTCTGACGATATGGGCCCGTTGGCCGAGCTGAAAACGGGCGGCCCAGTCAGTCATGATTGATTGGGGTTGGGCACTCCGGCTATCCGGAACAAAATTCGGGGCCTGGCCTGGATAGGACTCGGGAGTCGTTTCCAAGGCGGGCGCGGCTGATGTTTTGGCGCTCCCGGCTTGTTTGGGCAACGAGGCAACAATGGGTGAGGTTGCTTGAGAGGCCGGTTCGGCCGGACCGGTTGGCGTCTCCTTGACGGGCCTGGGTTCGGCGGTAGGTCCGGACGCGGATTTTGTGTCGGCTGGTTTGGTCGTAGTGACGGATTTAGGCCCGGCGGCCACGACCTGGGCGGGGGCCGTGACCAGTGGTTTTTTTTGATCAGGCCCGGCCTCCCGGCCAGTCTCCTTTAACGGCGCGGCGGGTTTAGGTGGAGCGGCAGGGGCCTTCTCATGGCTGGGAGAGACCACCGTGGCCCGCTTTGGGGCTTCCCCGGGACCAGGTTTCTTAGTCGAAGCCACGGTTTTGGGAATAGAATCTACGACCGGCGTGGGTTCTCGGACAACCTGCGTCTTCTTTTCCATCTTAGGTGGAACCGGAGAGGACTTTGGCGCGGGACCGGTTGCTTTCTGAGGCTTGGGAATAGATTGTTCATCGTCGGAATCATCGTCGGATGGAGATTTATCCCGAGATGTAGACAGGGTTTGGCCAACAGCCGCTGGTGCCTTTGTCTTGGCCGGAGCCGCGGCCTCCGGGGCTGTGGCGGCTTTAGGTGCGGACGCGACAACGCCGGGCGTGGCCTTTTGAGGAACCGCTTTTACTGCTTCTTTTTGGGCGGAAGGGGCAGCGGCCGTGACCGGCTTGCCCGTGTCGGGCAGGGGGACATAGATGACTGCTCCCGGCTTGACTCGATCTAATCGTACTCCGGGATTCACTCCTTGAAACATGGCCATATAACTGCCGCTACCCGAACCCTTATTAAATCCCATGCGCCTGGTTATGGCCCAGGTGGTTTCGCCGGGTCCGACAGTTACTTTTTGGCAGGTGACCCGATGATTCTTGAATGTTTTGACCACTTTTGTGTATTTAGCCTCAGTCGGCCCGGTCTTTGCTTCTTTGGTTTTGCCCGGTTTAGCCTCTGTCGGTTTTGTTTCAGCCGGAGTGACCTTGGTCGGTTTTGTCTCGGGCGGCTTTGTTTTTGCTTCTGGAGTCTTGGCCGGCTTGACTTCAGCCGGTTTTGTCCCTGTCGGTTTGGCCTTTGGCTCTTTGGCCTTGGTCGGTGTTGTTTCGGCCGGTTTTATCTTTACTTCTTGAGTCTTCGCCGGTGCCACCTCTGTCGGCTTAGTCTTTGCTTCTTGAATCTTGGCCGGCTTTACTTTGGGCGGTTTCGCCTCTGTCTGCTTTGCCTCAGCCGGAGTGGCCTTGGCCGGTTTCGTTTTTGATTCCGGAGTCTTGGCTGGTTTGACTTCAGATGGTTTAGTCCCTGTCGGCTTGCCCTTTGCTTCTTTGGTCTTGTCTGCTTTCGCCTCTGTCTGCTTTGCCTCAGCCGGAGTGGGCTTAGCCGGTTTAGTTTTTGATTCCAGAGTCTTGGCTGGTTTGACTTCAGCCGGTTTTGTCCCTGTCGGCTTGCCCTTTGCTTCTTTGGTTTTGTCTGCTTTCGCCTCTGTCTGCTTTGCTTCAGCCGGAGTGGGTTTAGCCGGTTTAGTTTTTGATTCCGGAGTCTTGGCTGGTTTAACTTCAGCCGGTTTTGTCCCGGTCGGTTTGGCCTTTGCTTCTTTGGCCTTAGCCGGTTTAGCCGCTGTCGGCTTGCTCTTTGTTTCTTTGGCCTTAGCCGGTCTTGTCTCAGTCTGTCTAGCTTTAGCCGGCTTGGTCTTTGCTTTTTGGGCTTTGGCCTGTTTGGACTTTGCCTGTTTGGCTTGGGGCGGCTTGGCCTTTGTTTCTTTGGCCTTGGTTGGTTTTGTTTTGGCTGGTTTGGCCTTAGCCGTAGGAGAATTCTTCGGCTGGGCCAGGATAATTCCGGGGTGAAAGGTTGATATCGAAAAAATGAAAAAGAAAATGAAAATTATATAATTCATATTCCTGTGCCTTTGGGAATAAAGAAAAGACTCGAATGAGATGCTACGGTCGGTAGTTGGATATTAGAAGATCCGTCCCGGCAGCACAAGGGGCTTTGCCTCTATATCTTTGAATAAAGGAAGCATTTCAATTAGGGCGAGAGATGTGGTGACCTGGGATTACCTGCCGATATTATAAGAAATTCTTATAGTACCCGTCGGCCGGTTATGCCCCGTTATTTAACAAAGTAAATTGTGCTGTTAGTAAACTTAGTCGGCTATCATAAAAATAATCCGACCACGATGTCAAGCCTTTTCTTGCTCCGCGTCTGGAGCCCAGGCCAACCGGGTTGTCTCTGCCGCCGGGAGGATTATATGTCCTTTTTCACACTCTCGTTCGATGAAAATTACCAAAGACTATATGTTGTGGTTTATCCAGCCCTACCACACAGTATGGTATTTTTCAGTTTACAGCCAACCGCACTTTCTGCTACGCTAAGACAACTGATGGCGTATTTGCAGACTCTTCCGTGTAGACCGGGCAGCCTGGTGTGACGTGCGGAGAGACCAGGCAGGCTTTTGAGCACATTGAACAAAGTGACTATATGAAGGTAAAGAGACTGGAAATAAGTGGGTTTAAATCATTTTCCGAAAAGACCGTGATCACTCTCGGTGAGGGAATCAATGCCATTGTCGGTCCTAATGGATGTGGCAAAAGCAATATCTTGGATGCCTTGCGCTGGGTGATGGGTGAGCAATCCCCCAAGCAACTCAGAGGAAAGAGCATGGAAGATGTCATATCCTGTGGCGGAGGTGACCGGAAATCACCAGGCCTGGCCGAGGTCACACTTGTTTTGGAGAATGATGGCCAGAGTTGTCCCCCGGAATACGCGGCTTACTCCGAAGTCGAAATAACCAGGCGGCTTTTCCGGTCGGGTGAAAGCGAATACCGGATTAACCGGGCCATCACCCGTCTTAAGGATATCATCTCATTATTTATGGATACCGGAGTCGGGGCTAAGGCCTATTCGGTTATCGAACAAGGACAGATCGGCGCGATTATTGAATCTCGGCCGGAGGACCGCCGGGCCATTGTGGAAGAGGCGGCCGGCATCACCAAGTATAAGGTCCGAAAACACGAAGCCGAGCTGAAATTGGACCAGGCCCGGCAGAATCTGGTCCGGGTCGAGGACGTTTTGTCTGAGGTCCGGAAGCAGGCGGCTTCGCTAAAAAAACAGGCCCAAAAAGCGGAACGCTACCGAAGCCTGCGGAAGGATAGAACCGGACTGGAGATGGCCCTGGCCGGCCGAAGGCGTTTGAATATAGCCGAACAATTGGGACAGGCCGAGGTGGAACTGGCCATTATCCGGGACGCTGACTTAGAATTGAGATCAAATATTACGGCCGTCGGGGCCAGGGTGGAGCAACAACGGTTGCTGGCTGCGGAACGGGCCGAAGAACTGAAAGACAGGACGGATGACCTGGGCGTCAAGAAGGGAAAAATTAGGGAATTCGAAAATGAAGTCAAGTTTGCCGTTCGTGAGTCGGAACGCCTGGCTAAGCAGTTGGTCCAGGCCCAGGAGGAAGTCGCAGGTCTAACCGTCAAGATGGACCAGTCCGATGAACTGATCGTCTTATCACAGCAAAAGATAGATCGGTTTCAATTGGATATCCGAGATCTGGAGGAAGACTTGACTCGGGAAGATGCCGCCCTGGAAATCTCTCGAAGTCAGATAAACGAATTGGACGAGATGGTTCAGGTCCGCAAGTCCGACCTGATCGATTTGATGACCCGGCAATCCTCGATTAAAAACGAGTTAACCAATGCCGGGAAGAGAGTACATGAGCTGCAGTGGCGGCAAAAAACGGGGGAGACTGATCGACTGGAACTGGCTGAAAGAATTGGTCGGACGGAAGAGGAATTGGCCGGCGCCGGGGAAGCCCTGATGCAGGCGGCAGAAGAGATATCTGTCTTAGACCGGCAGATGGAAGAAGACCGGTCCCGTTTGGTCGAACTCCGGCAGGAGCGAAATCAGGCCCAGGCCAGGCGGAATGCCCTGGACGTGGAGTGTTCCCAAGTCTCCTCAAAACTTCAAGTGCTGAACGATCTGAACAACAAATTCGAATGGTACCAGACGGGAGTCAAAGCGGTCATGCAGGCTCGGGCGGCCGGCCGGCTGGAGGCGGACAATATTCTGGGACTGGTGGCGGAGTATATTGAGGTGGCGCCTGAATACGAAAAGGCGGTGTCGGCCGTTTTGGGTGAGACGCTGCAATCCGTCATCGTGACCGACCAGAACGCCGGAGTGTCGGCTATCGAATATCTCAAGAAGCAGGCTTCCGGCCGCAGCGTTTTTATTCCACTGGCCGACATCAGGAATCCGGATCAGGGTACCATGGACCAGGGATCGCAACCGGAAGCAGGTCTGCCCCTGGCCCAACAGGTGTCTTTAAAAAATGGATTTCACAATCTGGTCGGGCATCTATTCCACGGCGTCAAGGTGGTGGAGAACCTGACTCAGGGGCTGGCGGCCTGGCGTCGGAATGGTCAGGCTCAAACGATTGTGACCCTTGATGGCGACATTATTTCGGCCGCGGGTATTCTTAGCGGTGGCCGGGGCGAGCTGCCTTCGGATAAATTGCTGGCCAAGAAACGGGAGATGCAGGACCTGACCGTCCGCTTGATTGATTTGGAGAGAGACAAAAAACAAGTCGCCAATCTGGCCGAAGAATTGGAAAAACTGGTCCAGGACGGAGATCAACTGCTGCGGGAAAGGGAATTAACCCGGCGGGAATTGGAACAGAACAAGGCCGAGGCCGAGAAACAAGTTTTGATTAAGGAAAAAGAAATTAGATTCGCCCGGGAACGTCTTGAGATTATAGAATTGGAAGGTGTTAGATTCAGCGAGGAAATAGCCGAGCTTGGGACAAAGATCGAACGCCTGGAAGGAAAGCTGGCCCAGACTCAAGAGGAACACCAGTTGATCAATGAGGAACTGGACCAGTTGGCCGGCGACCTGCACGAACACCGGGCCGAGTTTGACCGGGTCAAAGAACAATTGATGCAGCGAAGATTGCGCCAAAGCGCCATGCAGGCCGAACTCAAAGGTTTGTTTCGAGACCTGGATAGAACCCGTTCGGACAAAAAAGAACTGGCCAGGAGGTTGGATAGGGCTCTGTCCCAGGCCCAAGACGGCCGGGAAGAGCTGAGCAGGCTGGCCGCCCGGAAGCAGGAGGTCGATACCAGCCTAAACCTCTTGTATGGAGAAGTGGAAGAGCTGACCGAAGAGACGGCCGCCCTACGGGAGGCGCTGGGATCTTTGAACGAAGAATTAGCCGAAGATGAACAAGCACTTAAAGGCATGGAGGGAGAACATAGGAAAAAAGAGGAACAGATCCAATCCGATCATCTTCAGGTATCTGAGCTAAAGTTGAAGTTGGACCATCTTGATCAACTGGTCAATGAAAAATATGGTTCCCCCCTTAGCCGGACACCCGACGAAACCGATGTCTGGGCCGGCTTGAGCGAAGGCGAAATTAAAGCTCGAATTGAAGACCTGATCACCCAACTCGAGGGTATCGGCCAGGTTAACTTGATGGCCATTACCGAGTATGAAACAGTCCAGGAAAGGCTTGATTTCGTCACTGCCCAGCGGGAAGATTTGTTGACCTCCATGGATGACCTGAGTGCCGCCATCAAGAAGATCAACAAGACGACCAAGGAGCGTTTCCTGGCCATGCTGGATGAGATTAACAAAAAGATGCAAATTGTCTTTCCGGCTATGTTTAACGGCGGGCGGGCGGAATTGAAGTTGACCGATGAAAACGATCCCTTGGAGTCCGGTGTGGAGATCATCGCCCAACCGCCGGGAAAAAGGATTTCCACCCTGCGTCTCCTTTCCGGCGGGGAGAAGGCCTTGACCGCCTTGTCTCTGTTGTTTTCCATTCACCTGATTAAACCCAGCCCTTTTTGTTTGTTTGATGAAATCGACTCGCCATTGGATGACGCTAATGTGGATCGATTTAACAAGTTACTAAAATCAATAAGTAAAAGCTCACAGATTATCCTGATCACCCATAATAAGAAGAATATGGAAATTGCCGATCAACTCCACGGGGTGACCATGGAGAAGCCGGGCATATCCAAGATGGTCTCGGTTCGGCTGCGAGACCTGGATGAGCGGATGGCCAGGCAAGCCAGCCCAGGTCTATGACGAATAATGTATGACTGACCCGGCATTATGAGAACCAGCCCAGAAATTCCTTGTTGATAAGTAAATAATTTTTTTGCAACGACGCCGGAATGGTGTATATATAAACTGGGGATAAAGGCCGCGGCCTCGAGCCGACCGCGATCTAACCGTGAACGCCTGAGCCGGTCCGGTTCCCCGGCGGGCCGGGTTGGTTTTTCAAAGCCGGCGCCTGGATATCCCGTAATGCCGACCACTAGTGGAGGGCCTGGAAGCATGGGGCAAAAGGTTTTGATCGTCGATGATGAAAGGCACATCCGGTCTTTATTGGAACAGACCTTGGAGGACCTGGAGGATGACTATGGCGTAGAAGTTTTAACCGCCTCCGACGGGGAGGAGGGCCTGGCTCTGATTAAAGCGGAAAATCCCCAGGTCGTTTTTCTTGACGTCATGATGCCTGGAATGAATGGCTACGAGGTCTGCCGATGTGTCAGTCACGACCTGGGCCTTAACGGGATAAACATCATTTTGCTCACCGCCAAGGGACAAGAAATAGACCGCAAACAGGGGATAGAGATGGGCGCGTTAAGATACATGACCAAACCTTTTGATCCTGATGAAATCTTGAGCCTGGCCAAGGAACTGCTAAGGCTGTCCTAGACCTGGAGTGTTCGACCCAAAAACAAAAATAGAGACAACGCACAGAGAAAAATAGAGATTGTTGCGTTTTTTATGAGGTAATGGGATGCCCACCGACGTGCCCTGCGACTTGATCAATGTTCTTCTGGTTGAAGACAATCCTAACGATCGGGTGGCTTTTTCTCGAGCCTTAAGGAAAAGTCAAACACCTTATCAGGTTACTGAGGTAGGCAACCCGGAAGAGGCCTTGGCCGTATTGGATTCAAACCGCGAGTCATTCGATATCGCCGTGATAGATTATTATCTGCCGGTCTTGGATGGACTTCAACTATTTAAAATAATCAGAGATCGTGGATATAAATTTCCGGTGGTGCTGCAAACCGGGGCCGGTTCGGAAAAGCTGGCGGTGATTGCCCTTAAGTCCGGAGTCAACAATTATCTGATCAAGGACGATGACGGAGGCTATTCGGGACTCCTGCCGCTGGTTTTGACCAACGAAGTGCGCCGGCACAGAGAAATGCTGTCCAAGTTGTGGGCGGAAGAGGCGCTTGAGGAAAGCGAAACCCGCTATCGGTTTCTCCTGGATACCATTCCTGATCCTCTGGTCGTGTATGATCCCGCGGGGAGAATCACCTTCGCCAATGAAGCTTTCTTAATAACTTATGGTTGGTCCAAAGAAGATCTGTTGAGCGGTCCGGTGCCTTTTGTTCCCGAAGATGAAGACGGTAAAACGAAAGATGCCTGGGTGCGGCTGTTGTCCGGTGAAAAGGTTTGTTTCGAAACCAAAAGATTCACCAAGGATGGGCGGTTGTTGGATGTTCAGGTCAATACCAGCATCCTGCGCGACCTGCAAGGCCGGCACACCGCTAGCGTAGTGATTCATAGGGAAATTACCAGACTAAAACAGACTGAAGAAGCGTTACGGGTGAGCGAAGAAATGCACCGGGCCGTGATGGACGGTTCACCGGACCCGATTATCGTGTATGACATTGAAGGGAAAGTAGTATATTTCAATGCTGCTTTTAGCCGTGTTTTTGGCTGGGCCTTGGAGGAATGCCGAGGTGAGAAGATGAATGATTTCGTACCCGAAGACAGTTGGCCCGTGACCAGACAGTTGTTGGCCAAGGTGCTGGCCGGCGAAAGCTTCTCTGGGATTGAAACTCGCCGGTACACCAGGAATGGCGCGGTCATCTTTGTTTCTTTGAGTGGGTCAATGTATCGGGACAGGGAAAACAAACCGGCCGGGACGGTAGCGATTTTTCAGGATATTACTGCGCGGAAGTTAATTGAGAAGGCTTTACTGGAAAACGAGGAGCAGTTTCGATATCTGGCCGAGCTATCGCCTTTTCCCATTTCGATTATTGAAGCCAACGGCAATTACTCGTACGTGAATCAAAAGTTTGTCGATATTTTCGGGTATACCCTTGACGATATTCCAAATGGCCGAGAGTTTTTTCGATTGGCCTTCCCCGGCCCGGAATATCGGGACGAAATAATTTCTGTCTGGTTTAAAGATTTGCGGGAAGCCGTGATCGGCGAAGTCCGTCCCCGTGAATATATAACCAGGTGTCAGGATGGCAATTTTCGGAATATTGTTTACCGCCCAGTGACCATTAGGGGGGGCAAGCAATTCATTACCTATGAGGACATCACCGCCAGAAGGGAAGAAGAAAAAGGGCGCGACGACTTGATCGCAGAATTGCAGACGGCTTTGGCCGAGGTGAGGACTTTGAGCGGGTTGCTGCCTATTTGTGCCTCTTGTAAAAAGATCAGAGACGACCAGGGGTATTGGACTCAAATCGAGACCTATATTAGGGCTCATTCTCAAGCCGACTTCACGCATGGTATTTGTCCGGACTGCGCCAGACGGCTGTATCCGGAACTGGACTGGGATCAGGGGAAGACAAAAGATCATACGTCTGCCCCAGTTTGACAACTGGTTGCTCGTTGCTCGTTACATGTTGCCGGTTTACCGTTTACAAGCAACTGGACTTTTTCAATTTAGAATTTGTATAATACTACAAGCACCGAGCAACCCGCAACCCAATGTCATTGACTTAAGGTGCAAGGTCATCGGATCCTATTCTAATAAATAGTCTATTCCGATTAAGCCCTGAAAGGGCGCTCTAGGTTAGCCCAGGGCAACGCCCTGGGTAGGGGCGGCGACTATACAAAATACCATGTAATACCCACATAAAATCGCCAGCAATTCCGTACTCAGCCGTAGCCGGATATCCCATTCAAAGGAAATGACTTTGGGGGCCGTCCGACCTCCTGACCAT
>JADFXY010000159.1:0-9741 GCA_015233355.1 Deltaproteobacteria bacterium
TCAAAACACCACCGGCCTGAAGCAAGAGGGCGTGATCCGGGCCGGCCTTTTGGTCGGTCTCAAAAGAATCAAGCAGATGATAGCCGGCCAAGGTACTCCGGGCAGAAATATAAGGTTTCAGACAAGCCGATAGCTTAAAAAAAATGATAATCCCAATGGTTATCTCAGGAAAGGATTGGTTCCGCCGCCGGGAGAGAACTGTTTGGAGGTAGTCGAGACAATCTGGATGTTCAATTCCCTTTCTTTTTCCAACTCATCTTTTTCGCCGATCATGGTGTAGGAGATGAGCACGTCTCTTGGAGTCATGGGGCCTTTGGTCTCATCCCAAAATGAAGACCAGTCTTCATCAGCGGTTGGTTGTCCCGGGAGGCTGCCCGGCTTAGGGTCGGGGCGATAAGAAAAGCTGAAATCCGATAGACCGGTCAAGGCCGGAAAGAAATCTTGTTCGAGCAGTTCTTCATCAAGCACCTGGGGATCTGTGAGCAGGGATTCATAAATTTTCAGGGTTCGGCCTTTGCCGCCCCCACCATCAAATAGTTTATAACAGACCTGAACCAATCCGGTCCGGTTGCCGTTGGTCAAGGAGAAGGTGGAAATAAACCTGACACTGTTCGGTCCACCCTTAAAAAAAGGGTTGGAGCCTTTGATCAGGAGCAGAGGCTGGACGTAGGCAGAGCGGATTTGCCTGGCCAGCAGGGTCAAGGCGATGGACTCCTGGGTTATGTTATCAATAGCCTTCTCCCCCTTCTCCCAGGCTTTGAAGCCAACCGACATGGAGCTAAAAATGATGGCCAGCATCATGGCGATGATGGTCAGGGACAGGAGGACTTCAATTAGAGTAAATCCGCGTAGACTGTGTTTCCGGGCAACTATCACCTGGTCATCACCTCCGATGCCTGGAGCACGTTTTTGAGCGTCACCACCTTCACCTGCCTCAGGTCATTTTTAGCTCCCCAGGATACTGTGACGGTTATCTGATAAACCGTCAAGTAAGGCACCAGGCCTGCATCGGTGTCAAATCCTTCCCAGGGAGCCACTTCCATCCGGTAATAGAAGCCATCTTTCTCGTCTTCGGCCACATTAGGGCCTTGTTCAATGGGTGATTGCAAGATCTTGGCCGTATATTCATCCGCCGCGTCCACTGCCCGCGCGTATTCACTGGCCAGAACCACATTCTTTAGCCCCCCGGAGAAGAGCTGCATGATGGTGGTCAAAACGATGCTCATGACGATCAAGGCCGCCATGACTTCCATTAAGGTGAAGCCGGCCGCGGTCCGTCCGGCTATGCGCCCGGCTGCCGGTTTATAATCAGGAAACCTCATAACTATCAAGAACCCTTACCCGCCCGGAGATGGGGTCGACATCAATGTACCCGCGGCGATCATCTTTATCGACAAACATTAACCGGCCGCCGCTGGAATTGCCCCAGGGAAAAAAGGTAATGGCCACTTCCGAAGTCCCGGATTTATTTTGGGATCGGCCGGAGCGCGACCCGTCTTCTTTTTCCACTTTAACCTCGTCGGGCAACGTTAAAAGGGGTGGACCGTTTGTTTCAGTTAACTCAGGTGCGGTTGAACTCCGCTCCGGGACATTAACGGCGAACTTCCCCTCACTCAGGGTCACGTCCACTTTGCACGGGCGTCCTTGTTCGATAGCCCGGACTCTGGCCTGACGAAGAAATGCCGCCGTCTTCCGGACTGCGGCCTGGAACCTGGCCTGATCAATAGCCGAGGCCAGACGCGGGACGACCAAGAGGGCGCCGATGGAAATGATAATCAAGACTATAATCGTCTCCAACAGGGTAAAGCCTCGGGCATCAGTCTTTAATGCCCTTCCAGCTAGCGATGTCCTTATCATTTCCTTCTCCGCCCGGGGCGTGGTCGGCGCCGTAGGACATTATGTCGAAATCTCCATGGTCACCGGGTGATTTATAAATATATTCACCATCCCAAGGGTCCTTGGGGATTTCTTTGGGCAGGTAAGGACCTTTCCAACAGTCGTCGCCGGACGGCTTCTCCCGCAGGGTTTTAAGCCCCTGGTCGGTCGTGGGGTATTTGCCGCAGTCCAACCGATAGGCGTCCAGGGCGGTGCCAAACATCTCGATCTGGGCCTTGGCCGCCTGCTGCCTGGCCGTATCCACGTGCGTGAATAGCCTGGGGGCGACCAGAGCGGCCAACAGACCCATAATAATCATGACGACCAAAAGTTCGATCAGCGTAAAACCGGCCTGCCCGGCGCCGGCAGGCAATGCTATTTTCTTCATGTTTGTTTCCTCTGATATGGTTTAGCGATTAAGGCAAGTTGGATATCCAACATTTGTTTTGATTTTAATAAAAGTAACTTTCTGCATTGATCTGGGGATTGCCGGTCATCCACGAAGGCGAATCCCTTCCGGTCATTGTGCCTCTATTTGGCTTAGAAAGCCATTTCGTTAATGCTGAAGATTCCGAGCAGCATCGAGATGACCACGCCGCCGATAACCACAGCCATGACCAGAATCATGGCCGGCTCCAGCAGAGAGATAACCCGCTTGACCATGTTCTTGATTTCCAGATCGTAGGTGTCGGCCACTTTAAGCAACATTTCGTCTAATTGGCCGGTTTCCTCACCCACCCGGATCATGTGCAGGGCGAGGGGAGGGAACAGTTTCTCGGCCACCAAGGGGGCAGAGATGCCTTCTCCTTCTTTCAGGCTAAAACTAACTTGACTCAGCGACTTAGCCATAATCCGGTTGGTCACGATTTCCCGCACGATATTCAAAGCGGATAAGATGGGCACGCCGCTTTTGATCAATGTGCCCAAGGTCCGGGAAAACCGGGCTGTCTCAATTCGTCTGATCAGCTCCCCGAAGATAGGTAGTTTCAGCTTCAACCCATCCCAGTTAGTGCGTCCGGTTTCACTCTTGGTATAAGCATTAAACATAAAAAACGCCCCAACCAGCACCCCGATCACCAGCCACCAGTAGTTGGTCACTACATCGCAAAAGGCTAATAACATCTGAGTCGGGACAGGAATACTCTTCGGCGAACCTTTGAAAATGACGGCAAATTTGGGAACAACAAAAGTGACTAAAATGATGATGGACACGCCGCCCATGCCGCTGAGCAACAAAGGATAGATCATGGCTGAGACGACGGTACTCTTGAGTTCCTGGATTCTTTCAAGATATTCGCCCAACCTGGAAAGAATCGGGGCCAAAACGCCCCCGGCCTCACCGGCCTTGATCATGTTCACGTAAAGTTTTGGAAAAAACTTGGGATGCGGCGCCATAGCATCAGCCAGGGATTTGCCGCCCTCAACGCCTTCAATGACATCCGCCAGCACCGCTTTAAAGGCTTTCTTAGGGGTTATTTCATAGAGGATGGTCAGGCACCTGTCCAGGGGCAGGCCGGCATTGACCAGGGTCATCAGTTCCTGGGTGAAGATCAACTGATCCTGGACGTTGATTCGGTTGAAGAGTTTGCCCAAACCCAACGACCGGCCGCCGCCCGCGCCACTATAGGATTGTTTAATCTCCATGGGGATGAGACCTTGGGCCTGAATCTGAGACACCGCGGCCTGTTCCGAGTCGGCCTGGAGGCTGCCCTCGACGATCTTCCCTACCCGATCTGTGGCTTTATATTCAAATACCGCCATATCAACTAGTTCCAGCCTTTCCGGTCATACCGCAGCCTTGAGCCGGGTTGCCCGGATGGTTCGCCCGCCGTCAGCCAGGCCAGATTATCTTTCGCTAAATCGTAATCCGGGCACAGAGCCAGGGCCTTAAGGTAGTAACGGATAGCCTCGTCAAATCTCTTTGACCTGGCCAGACAAGCACCGATCTCACCAAAAACGATGAACGACTTGATCTCTCTGGCCGCGTTCCGGTAAGCCTGAGCCGCACTTTCGTCCCGACCCAGGTTCTGATAAACCCGGCCCAATCCCAACCAGGCCGAAGCGTTATTGGGATCTTGTTTAACCGCCTGAATCAAAACACCACCGGCCTGAAGCAAGAGGGCGTGATCCGGGCCGGCCTTTTGGTCGGTCTCAAAAGAATCAAGCAGATGATAGCCGGCCAAGGTACTCCGGGCAGAAATATAAGGTTTCAGACAAGCACCTGCCCCGGCCAGACAACCCAGCCAGATAACCACTACAATAATAATCCGAGCCGTCTTATCCATGATCATCGGGTCAAAAAGCCTCTGCGCCCTACCCTTTTTTCTCGGCATCCTCTTGTCATTTCGAGCGAAGCGAGAAATCTTAAGATTCCTCACATCCGTTCGGAATGACAAAAGGGGAATCATTGTTTCTTTGGCTGCGGTCCAAGACCCCGCTATTTTATGCCGTTTTCATCTCAGCCTGCCCGGACTGCCGTCATCTGGTCCCGCCGGATGACTCCGATCAAGGCGGCCAGGGTCAGGGCCAAGACGGCCAAAGCGGCCAAATGAAAATAGAAGAAACCAAGGCAATTAACCAGCACGCCGGCCAGGGCCGATATCAAGCAGATTAACCAGATAGCCTGAAACTTGCTCCCAGTCTTGTGGGCCTGCCGCAGTCCACAGAGGCCCTCTCGAATAATGGAGCAAACCAGCCAACATGAAGCCAGAAACCCCAAGGCGCCGGTTTCCGACCAAAGCTGAAGATATTCATTATGGGCGTAATCCCATCTGGGGTCTGAAGGGGAGACTCTCCGGCGGCCGCCTAAGACCTGATTCATCGCCTGATAATCATAGGCTTTTAAGGCAAAGGAAGCCGGCCCCAACCCCACCAGCGGGTGATCTTCGATCATGCCCGCAGCGATCGGCCAACCGACTACCAGCCTGGGGGCAATCCTCTGATCGAGGCGGCCGGAGGTCACAACCCTGACCAGAGCCCGGGCCTTGACCAGTACCGGGGCCTGCCCCCGCCACATCACCAAAATCCCCATGACCACAAGTAGGACCAGTGGCAAAATCAAGACAGCCGGCGGCTTCCGATCAAAAAAAAAAGCCAGCCAGACCAGGGTCCCGACTGAGACGGTCAATCCGGCCAGGGCCGACAAATTCTGGGCGCAACCCAATGCCGCCAGGTTCCCGGCCAGACAAGTCCACCCGACCATCTTGAGTCCAAGATTGGGGCCGGTCAAGGCCAAACCCACGGCCAGGGGCACCAAAACCATCAAGTAAGCCGCCACGGTGTTGACATTGCCCATAAGGGCAACCATCCGCCCGGCCCCGGAGGCCGGGTCTGCAGTCTGGAAAAAGGGATTCTCGCCCCAATACTGAGCCAGGGCCAGGCTGGTGGTGATGATCCCGGCCAGACAGGCGGCCGTGGCCACGGTGACCACGTCTCCGGCTTCCAGATTTACCCGGATTAGTCCATATCCAATCAAGAAAAGAGCCAGATTTAGCCAACAACTAAGGCTTAAGGCCACAAATGACGACCCCGGCACCATCAAACCGGCCACCAGTAACAGGCAGGCCACCGGTCTCAACCAAGTCCATCCCCCGACGACGGCAAACAGGCCTGGATCTTTGGCTCTACTAAAAATGGGGCCGGCCTTAAGCACCAACAGGCTCAGAGTCGCCCCGGTCATCAGGAGTAAGGCCACCTGGACAAAAACAAGCTTAACTAACTGGAACTGATCAAAACTGGTCGGATCAATAAGCAGAGGGGTGACGCCAATCAGCGCGATGGTCCCCCAGAGAACCGGATGCCGACTGGTCATCATTCCATGGTCACCCGCAGCACTTCGGCCACCGTGCTCATCCCGCGCTTAACTTTGTCCCAACCATCCATTCTTAAAGTCCGCATTCCTTTGGCCACGGAGGCTTTTTTGATGGTGTTGGAGGGCGACCGGGCGAGGATCAGGTCTCGGATTTCGTCGTCGACCAGCATCAACTCGTAGATGCCCGACCGGCCTCGATAGCCGGTGTAAGCACACATATCGCATCCGACGGCCTCAAAGATGGTCGCCTGGGCGATATCCTCAGCATTGATCAATCCTAACTCTTTTAGGAGTTGTGGTTCAACCCTGGCCGGTTTCTTACATACAGGGCAAAGGACCCGGATCAACCGTTGGGCCATTACTCCGAGCAAGGCGGAGGAGAGCAGGTAATCTTCGACTTTCATCTCCAACAGTCGAGACACGGCGCCGGCCGCGTCATTGGTATGGATAGTGCTGAAGACAAGGTGGCCGGTCAGGGCTGATTGAATGGCAATTTCCGCGGTTTCGGCGTCCCGGATCTCACCGATTAGGATAATGTCCGGGTCCTGCCGGACAATAGACCGCAGCCCACTGGAAAAAGTCAGTCCAATGGACGGCTTGACTTGTATCTGGTTCACCCCGGTCATCTGATATTCCACCGGATCTTCGACAGTAATAATTTTGCGTTCCGGGGTATTGATTTTTTCCAAGGCGGCATACAGGGTCGTCGTTTTACCGCTTCCGGTCGGGCCGGTGACCAGGATCATGCCGTAAGGTTTATTGATCATTTCCTCAAAAACGGTATAGGTATCTCCAGGGAAACCCAACCGCCGTAGATCTAGAACGACCGAGCCCCGGTCCAAAATACGCATAACCACACTCTCCCCGTGCAGCGTGGGGATGGTTGACACCCGGAAATCAACTTCATTATCGGCCACCCGCAGCTTGATCCGGCCATCCTGCGGTAACCGGCGTTCGGCAATGTCAAGCTTGGACATAATCTTAATTCTGGAAATCACCGCAGGTTGCAGCCGCTTCGGCGGGGCCTCCATATCGTGCAGCACGCCGTCAATCCGGTAGCGGACCACAAACTTTTTCTCAAACGGCTCTAAGTGAATGTCGCTGGCGGCCAATTCAATGGCCCGGGAGATGATCAGGTTGACCAGCCGGATAACCGGCGCCTCCGAGGCCATATCTTTCAACATTTCAATGTTGTCGTCATTGAGGCCGTGAACAGTCACCTCATCTTCTATCTGGCTGACAATCCGCTCCATGGAGCTTTTTCCGGCTCCGTAAAGCCGCTCAATGGCATCGACAATGTCATCCTGCCTGGCCGGGACAGGCTTGACCTTCATACCCAAAGCCAGTTGAATGGCGTTTCGGGTATCGCTGTCATCTACATTCGCCATAGCCACCACTATGGTCTCATCTTCACGACGGATCGGAACGAAAATGTTATACCGCATAAATTTCAAAGGAAGCGAGGGAATGGCCACAGGCTCCGTGGGAAAATCCTCGGCCTTGAGTTCCTCAGGTTCTTTTCGATCATAGTTGCATATTCTTAATGGTTCAACCATGTGTTTGTTCCATGTTGTTGGTTGCTGGTTACACGTTGCAGGTTACAGGTTGCTGGTCAATGTCATTAACTTAAGCCAAGCGCAAGCCAATGTCGAGACCCGGTCCTGAATTTAGAATCGAGAAGTAACGTTCCACAATTCGTGAGTTGATGTACCAAAATGATTTCGTTGGCAATTTTCTCAGAATGGGAACAACATAGACAGCCGTGCACGCGAGCTCGGAAGGATTAGGAAATTGATCCAACCACGAAAAGTTGGACGATTGGCCTAATTACCGAAGTGCGTCTCTTGAAACTGTTCGACCTGGTTGAGGCCGTGGTTTTGCCGAGTTAATGCCGTAGGTTCACCCACGGCTATCCACCTTGATTCCCTTTAGGGATCAACGCGGCTAACTATCTCCTCTGGTGGTATAATAACTCCAGATGGTGAAATAGGTTTTCGTAATCATGTCATCATCTGATACCCCCCAACCCAGCGTCAGAACTAGCGAGTTGGTTTATAGGCGAGGTGGAATTTCTTACGATTCACCTTAATATTCCTTGGATATTTTCGACCAGGTCTAACCGGCTCGACGGTCTTAGAAAATAGATCGAGCAACCTCCGCACCAAGACGGAAATGTTTGATCGGGTGAACAATAGGACAACGGTATCTTTTACAACAGACATTATGTGTGTCATATTAACCTGATATTTGTATTTTCTATCGTTGTCTTCATCAACTGTTTGTTGGGCTGGATGCGCCAGGGCTGCGGCAAGGTTCATCGTAAAAACTAAATAGATAAATAACAAGGCCACGTAGGCATAGTCGGACAGAAGTCCGCAGCGTACGTGGCTTTTTTTGTGCTCGCTCCGGGCCGATGCCCAGATAAAAGGATGACCATGAAATTAGAAGAATTTGCAACCGGCAACTCCTTTATCCATCACCTTGATCCCCGAGGTAAAGTTGTCGCCGCGGCCTTTTTTTCCGGGCTGGTTTCTTTGACCCAGTCGCTGACTGCCGCCCTGGCCGCCCTGGTCCTCCCGGTCATTTTGGTGGCCCTGGCCCGCCTGGACTTCAAGCGGCTTATGACCAGGTTGGCCGTGGTCAATGGATTCATCCTGTTCACCTGGTTTTTTATCCCGTTCACCTTCCCCGGCCGGGTGATTTACTCCATCGGACCATTGGACATCCACTGGGAAGGGGTGCTTTACGCCTGTCTGCTGACGGTTAAGTCCAACGCCATTATCCTGGCCCTCATCGCCTTGCTGGGGACTTCGCCGGTGTTGGACGTGGTCCATGCCCTGAGTCACCTGGGTGTCCCGGATAAGTTGGTCCATCTCTTTTTCTTTTGTTTTCGGTACCTCCATACCATTCGGGAAGAGTACCACAAGCTGTCGGAGGCTTTGAAGGTCCGGTCTTTTCGGCCCGGAACCAATCTTCACACTTATCGGACCTACGCCTACCTGGTCGGGATGTTACTGGTCAGAAGCTTTCATCGGTCGCAACGAATCCTGGAGGCGCTGAAATGCCGGGGATTTAGCGGTAGATTTTATATCCTGCACCATTACCAAATGAAACGCCGCGATTATCTCTTCACCTCTTGTGGTCTGGTCTTGCCTTGCCTGCTGGTCTTTATTTTATGATCCGACTAAAAAACATATGCTTTAACTATAATTCCCGGCAAGTCCTGGATAATGTCCATTTCAGGGTGAACCTGGGCGACCGCGTCGGCTTGGTCGGCCCCAACGGGTCTGGAAAAACAACTTTATGCCGCATAATTATGGGGTTGTTGACGCCGGACGGGGGGGAAGTGGAGATATTCGGCCAGATCAGGAGAAAGGAAAATGACTTTGCCGCCATCCGGGGCCGCATCGGCTTTTTGTTTCAGGATCCGGATGATCAACTTTTCTGCCCCACCGTTCTGGAAGACGTTGCCTTCGGGCCCTTGAACCAGGGCAAGAGCCCCGATGAAGCCAAACGGATCGTCCAGGCCACACTGGCCCGCCTTAACCTGACCGGATTTGAAGAGCGGTTCACCCATAAGCTGTCCGGCGGCGAGAAGCGGCTGGTCTCCCTGGCCACTGTTCTATCCATGGAGCCGGAGATGCTCATCCTCGACGAGCCGACCACCGGACTGGACGAACAAACCATCGAGACGCTCGTCCATCTGCTGAACAGCACCAACCTGACCTATATCATCGTCTCCCACGACAAAGAATTCCTCGATAGAACCACCAATAAGACCTTCAGCATCTGTGGCGGCGAGATAGCCTGTTCTTGAATGTCAGGCATCGGACGACTATAACTCGTTTCCCGCGCCTCCATTATAGGAAGAATTGACATGCACATATCAGAAGGAGTGCTGGCTGCCCCGGTGTTGCTGGTCGGAGCGGCCCTGGGCCTGGCCGGAACCGCGGTCGGGCTGAAGAAACTGGACTACGACCGCATCCCGCAAGTGGCCCTGTTGGCCGCGGCGTCGTTTGTCGCCTCTTTTATTCATGTGCCCATTGGCCCGGCCA
>JADFXY010000015.1:0-25485 GCA_015233355.1 Deltaproteobacteria bacterium
AGAGACATTTGGACCCAAAGTATTTGCAATTAGCCGAAAGGCTGGCCCGGGCTAAGAACGCCATCGCCTTGACCGGAGCCGGCATATCGGTGGAAAGCGGTATTCCGGCCTTCCGGGGCAGTCAAGGGTTGTGGGCCGAATATGACCCTATGGAATACGCCCATATCCAATCGTTTCATAATGATCCGGCCAAGGTCTGGCGGATGCTTAAGGAACTGGACACCCTTTTAGTCCGGGCCAAACCAAATCCGGCTCATATCGCTTTGGCCGAGCTGGAGTCCATGGGGTTGCTCAAGTGTATCATCACCCAGAACGTGGATTCGCTCCACCAGGAAGCCGGGAGTAAGAAAGTCGTCGAATTCCACGGTAACGGGAAATCGCTGGTTTGCCTGGATTGCGGACGGAAATATTCCAACCGGGACGTACCCCTGGATACTTTACCGCCCCGGTGTGACTGTATGGGGGTGCTTAAACCCGGCGTCGTATTTTTTGGGGAAACAATACCGTATGAAGCCAATACGCTGGCACAATCGGCGGCTGGCTCTTGCGACCTGATTATGGTCATCGGGACGTCTGCCGTAGTCGCTCCGGCCAGCCTGATCCCGGTTACGGCCAAGAACAATGGGGCCTACGTGGTCGAGATCAATCTGGAGCCGACGGTTTTATCTCAGACAATTTCCGACCTGGTGATCAATGAATCGGCCAGCCGGGTGTTGCCCGAGGTGGTCACCTGGTTGAAGTCCAAGGAAAAATAGCCTGATGGCCGTGGGATGGTATTTAAGCCGGATCGGCGGCCTCCCGGCCTGACGCTGACTAATCGGCAGTTCTTAAAAAAACAATTCCGAGGAGTGAAGCCTCGATAAAACACCCCGCCTGGATTGAATGCCTTCCGACCCAGGATTGTAAATCAAACTCAATCTATTTCGGGAAATAAGATCTATGCTTAGTTCAGAAGTGATTAATTTCATCGTGGCCCAAACACCGGCCCCCCTGGCTGCCTCTGAAGCAGATATCATCCAGATGGTGCTTACGGCCGGGCCGGTAGTAAAGTTGGTTTTGTTCCTGCTGTTGTCCTTCTCCGTTGTCTCCTGGGCCATTATCTTTATGAAGTTTCAAATGTTGCGCAAGGCCCAAGGCGAAACTCAGAGGTTTTTAGAGATATTTTGGGGGAGCAAGAGCCTGGCTGCGGCCTATAATGAATCCAAACAATTTACTCATAGCCCGCTGGCCGAAATCTTCCGGGTGGGTTATCTGGAATTGACCAAGATTAAGAGAATGTGGAGTGAGAAGGAGGCGTTGGACTCCTCAGCCCTGGCCGCAGTGCCGATGATGGGCGGGTTGGACAATATCCGCCGGGCTCTGCGCAGTACGGTGACGAATCAGATAACTAAGTTGGAACGGGCCTTGCCTTTTCTGGCCACGACCGGCAACGCCACCCCATTTATCGGGCTGTTTGGCACGGTCTGGGGGATCATGGCTTCCTTCCGGGGAATTGGATTGCGGGGTTCGGCCAATCTGGCCGTGGTGGCCCCCGGTATTTCCGAGGCCCTGATTGCAACGGCCGCCGGGTTAGCCGCCGCCATTCCGGCAGTTATCGCCTATAACTATTATTCCAGCAAGGTTAAGGTTATAGAGACGGTGATGAACAATTTCTCTTCCGATTTCCTAAACATTATCGAGCGCAACGAGTTGAAAAAGGCCGGGCAGCCGAAGAACGTTTAACTACCGGTTGGCCCCGAGCCTGACTGGAGGCTTTGACGTCATGCAAGGGAATGGTGGTTCCAACAAAGGATTGGTGTCGGAGATAAACGTCACTCCATTGGTTGACGTGATGTTGGTTCTTCTGGTTATTTTTATGGTCACGGCGCCCATGATGACGCAAGGGGTGGACGTGAAGCTGCCTCAAACCGAATCAACCGCCATGCCCAGCGCCGAGCAGGAACGCCTGGTGGTGACCATCGGCCGGGATAAAAAGATCCTGCTCGATGAGTTTCAGGTAGATATGGCCAGTCTCCAACTTAAGATCCAGCGGGTTCTAGAAACAAGAACCAATAAAGAAGTCTTTCTCCGGGCAGACGAGTCACTTCCCTATGGCTATGTGGTCCAGGTCATGGCCGAGATCCGGGCCGCCGGCGTCACAAAGCTAGGAATGGTGACCGAACCATTGGAAACAAAGAAAAAAGATGAGCGCCGCCGTTAGTCCGCCTTATGGGAACAGCCAACCGGAAGAAAAACTGATCCACACCCTCTGGGTGTCCATCTTGTTTCACGCGGCGTTCTTTGCCCTTTTTTTGCTTCAGCCTCACTTTTTAAGCCAGCCGCCTGTATTAATTGACCCGATGGTGGTTGACCTGGTCAGTCTGTCAACGGGAAAATCTAATCCTCCGCCGGCCGGAGGTCCCCATAAAGAGATTAAGCGGGCACAGGCGAAGGAAGAACAGACTGAAGAGGCGGAGAAACCGGCCGCCAAAACTTCCGTGGCCAAAAAAGGCTCTGAACTGATTCCGATCCCCAAGGCGCCGGAAAAGAAAGCTCAGGAGGAAGTTAAACGAATTCCCTTAAAAAAAGAACAACCTAAACCGCCTCCTGATTCGGCCAAGCTTCTTGACGAGGCCATAAAGAATCTTCAGGACAAAAAGCCTAAGCCAAAGCCGGAACCGAAAAAACCGGAACCGAAACCGGAACCGAAGAAACCGGAACCAATACCCAAGCTGGAGCCGAAACCGAAACCGAAACCCGAACCGAAGCCGGAACCCAAACCCGAGCCGAAACCGGAACCCAAACCCGAAGTCAAACCGGAACCGAAATCGAAGGTTGCATCCAAACCTGAGTCCAAGGCCGAAGCAAAAGTCAAACAAAAGGAGAAAGCCACAGCCTCGGATGAGGATGAAGTGGATGACAAGACCCGAGACAAGGAAATATCTTCGGCTATCTCCAAGATCAAGCGGCAGCATCAGCAGGAGGAAGGGATTGACTCTGCCATCGCCGGGATCGAACGACAAAAGGGACTTGAGTCGGCCATTGCCGGGATAGAACAGAAGGTTAGGGCCAAATCCGGCGGTGTGGTGCAACCCGGCGGCGGTCCGGGCCGGGGCCCTGGTGGGCCGAGTAGAAATTCAGGCGGGTCCGGGGAGGATATGAGCGGCGGCGTAGGGCTGAAATTTAAGCTTTATTACGTCGAAGTTTGGAATAAAGTCCGGAATAATTGGATCGTGCCGGAAAATATGGTTAAAAAGCGTAATCTCCTGGAAGCCGTTGTGATTATTCGGATTATGCAGGACGGCCGGGTTGATGACGCCTGGTTTGAGAAGAAGTCCGGCGACGAGTACTTTGACACTTCGACCATGACGGCGATCAAACGGTCATCACCGTTACCGCCTTTGCCCCAGGGCTATACCAGAAAATTCTTGGAAGTGGGCGTTCGTTTCCACCTTGCGGACGCCAAAAAAATGTGATGGATGCAAGTACTGATGACTTATCCTAAAGAATCCATCGTTTTGATCAACTGAACCGACACGCGCTGACAACGACCTGACCTATGACTATGACCAAGATATCATCTTTGCTCTTTCGCTGCTCCCGACTGGCGGCCATATCCTCTGCCGATAAGCTGGAATCCATTAAAGGTCCATTTTCGGGATTATCTTTGTTTAACTTCCTGGCCGTGTTATTCATTATCGCCGGGATCATATCACCCCTGCGGGCTAACGGCGACGACCGGGTTTATATCAACATAGACTCACCCTATATGCGGCAATTTCCCATAGCCATCCCGGACTTTCGTGGTGCTGACGGATCTCGCGGTGATTCTTCGTCCCACCTGCCCTCGTCTGAGATTCTGTCTAACGACCTTAATATGACCGGGTACTTTAAAGTACTTGATCCCCGTACTTTTGTCGAGAAGTCCGGATCCGCCGGAATGAATGCCAGTGATATTTCCTTCCGTGATTGGTCGTTCATCGGGGCCGAGTTGCTGGTCAAGGGAACATATGAGGTCAGGGGCTCAGACCTGGTGGTGGAGGCCCGGCTTTACGATGTATTTAAAGGTTCTCAAGTCCTGGGCAAACGATATACGGGCGATGTCAAAGACCACAGGCGGATTATTCACCGTCTGGCCAATGATATCATGGAGGCATTGACCGGACGAAAAGGGTTCTTTGACGCCAAGATCGCCTTTGTCTCAGCCCGTCGGGGCAATAAGGAAATCTACGTCACTGATTTTGACGGGAGCGACGTCAGGCAATTGACCGACTTGAATTCCATCTCTCTTTCGGTCAGATGGGCACCGGATGGACGGCGCATCGCCTATGCTTCTTACGCCTCGGGGCAACCGTCTATTTACATTCAGGATACCTCGTCCGGAGCTAAACGAAAGCTGGCCACCAGGGCTAGCTTGAACATTTCGCCCGCCTGGTCGCCCGACGGGAACACCCTGGCCATATCCATGAACCTGGATGGGTCGCCCAATATTTACTTGATAGACACTAATGGCGGCGTACTGAAAAGACTAACCGATAATCGGGGCATAGATGTCTCACCATGCTTTTCACCGGACGGCCGCAAGATAACCTTCGTCTCCAATCGGAGTGGGGGACCCCAGGTCTATGTCATGGATGCCGATGGATCCAATCAGCACCGGATAACTTTTTCCGGTGACTACAATACCGCCCCGAGCTGGTCGCCGAAGGGTGACCGGATAGCATATACCGGCAGGAGCTCCTCCGGATTCAATATCTTTTCGGTTTCCCCTGAAGGATCGGGGGTTACCCAGTTGACCACGGGACGCGGCGACAACCAAGAACCGGCCTGGTCACCGGATGGAAGCATGATTGCGTTCAGCTCCAGCCGGGCTGGTGCAGCCCAAATTTATATGATGCGCGCCACTGGTGAGAACCCCATCCAGGTAACCACCTCGCCGGGTGAACAGTCTGCTCCTAACTGGTCGCCGGCTGGAAAGTAGGCTTTTTTCTTGACATCAGGTAAGCCAATTTTTTTAGAGGGTAAAGGATTTACGATTCGCTAAGTCAATCCCGACCATCCGCCGCAGCCTGGGCTGGTGCTTTTTTGTTACGGCTTCGGCCGTGTTTTACCGTTTGCTACAAAGATGATTCATTCAGCTAGTTACTTTATTGAAAGGAGGTGAAACTTTGATGCCGAAAAAACTCGCGACCTGGCTACTCGTCGCCCTGTTTGTGCTCGGGTCCCTATTTACTCTTAGCGCCTGCTCCAAGAAGCAAGTCCAAAAAGATGGTGATGAATCTATGAAATCATCTTCCAGCAGGGAGGATGCTGATGAAGCGCGCCGGAGAGAAATGGAGAGGGAGAGGGCTCTGCGGGAGTCCAAGCTTCAAGAAGAAGCCCGCTTAAGAGAAATGTCCCAGAAAGAGATGTTCGAGAATCAAAACATCCTTTTCGGTTATAACGACGCCACATTGACGGACGACGCCAAGGACATTTTGAGCAAGAAAGCCCAATTCATGAAGGATAACGCTGGCATGAGGGTGAAGATCGAGGGGCACTGCGACGAAAGAGGCACGGTCGAATACAACCTGGCCTTAGGCGAGCGTAGAGCTGCCGCCGCCAAGCAGTACATGCTTTCATTAGGTGCGTCGGCCAGCAGTATGTCCACGATCAGTTACGGGAAGGAACGGCCGTTGGATCCGGCCCATAATGAAGGGGCTTGGTCTAAGAACAGAAGAGCGCAATTTGTAATCACGGGCAGGTAAGACTGTCTTTGATCTGTAGCAGATCTCAACACCGGTGGTCCTGACTCGGCATAATTATTTTATTGCCGGCCGGTCCACCGGTGAGTTTTACCTGAACTAAAGACGGCCTGGAAACCAAAACTGCAGAAAGTTTCATATCTTGGCCCGCCATGGAGTTCAATTTGCTACTGCGGTGGCCCTGCGAATTTGATTGAGGAGACGCTCTGGCAAGGGAGTGAAGGCGATGGATAGTGAAGGAAGAATAAACTACCCTGGTAGAGACACCAGCGACGGCCGGAGCCCCGGTTACACCTGGGCTGGAACAGCCCTTTCGTTCTTTGTGGCCGTCACCATGTTTTCTGGTTGTGCCGGAACGTCGGAACGGCAAGACCATTTGAGTGCCCGGACGATCGAACTGAGCCGGGACGTATCCGACTTAAAAATGCAGGTAAAGGACATCCAGTCCGGCCAGATGGACAATGCCCGGGAAATGGGTGGCTCGGCCGAGTCTATTCGGAAACGACAGGCCGAATTGGGCGCCCGGCTGGATGAAATCGAATCCCGCCTGGCCAAGACTTCCGGAAAGGTGGAAGTCCTTGAACACGGCTCCAAGGGTGGAGGCGGCGGAGGCGGTGAAGATACATCCTTCCTGGTGAATAAAGTTAAGAAACTCGAGGATGATAAGCAAGAGCTGGACAGGCGGATAACTGAACTGGAGAGGGCTCTTAACGTCACCAGTTCCAGCGCTCCGACACAAGAGCGGGCCATGGCCGCGGCTCAGGCTCCGGTCGCCGCCCCGGCGATGGCTGCACCTCGGGTACCTCCAGCGGTCAAGAAGCCTGACGTTCCGCCCTCCCTGCCGATGCCGAAGCAGGCGCCGCCCCAGAAGACCGCTGCCGTCGCCAAACCACAGGCGCCAAAGCCGGCGGCTCCGGTTGCTTTGGAATCCAAGGACGACGAAGCACCCGCCGAATCAGAGCAAGCTCCGGCCAAAAAGGAGGCCAAGACCCCGGCACAGGCCCCGGCGCCGGCCACTGATGAGTTTGGTCAGGGCATGCAGTTGTACGAAAAAAAAGACTATAAATCAGCCATGGCCGCGTTTCGGGCCTACCTGGCCAAGAACCCCAACGATAAGAAGGCGCCTGCCGCTCATTTCTACATCGGCGAATCTTATTACAATCAAAACAAATACGAGGAATCGATCTTAGAATATCAAAAGGTCATCAAAGATCATCCTAAATCACCCAAGACCCCGGACGCCCTGTATAAACAAGCCATGTCTTTTTACAGCCTGGGTGACAAAATGAGCTGTAAACTCATCCTGGAAAAACTGATCAAAAATTTCCCTAAGTCCAATCTGGTCACGCCGGCTAAGAATCAGCTCAAAAAAATCAAATAAGGGCGGTGGCAATCTCCTCGGCGATCCTTTTGGCCGTGTCCGCAGGAATCGCCGCGGAGCAGATGAGGCGTCCCACCACCAGGCAGTCGGCACCGTCTCGCACGACCTTGGCCGGCGTAACAATTCTCTTTTGATCGTCAGACGAACCGCCCTCCCAGCCCGGAGGAATGCCTGGGACCATAGTAATGAAATCCGGACCGGCCTCCTGCCGGAGCGTAATTCTTTTGATTTGCTCAACTCCTTTCCTGACCAACGCCTCCTTGTCTCTAAATAGAAATAGGATATAAACAGGTTAAACGACCCGGACAGCTCTCGGATTGAACAGCATCGGGTGGGCTGATTCCATAATCTTAACTTTGTCAGGGATTATTCAATATGGACCCAAGAAATAGAATCTGTGTGGCCCTGGATGTTGATGACTGTCAAAAGGCTAGAGATATTGTGGCTCTACTTAAGAATGAGGTGGGGTTGTTCAAGGTAGGTTTTCAGTTGTTTACAAACCCGGATTCCTCAAGCTTCCTGGATGAATTGGTCGGCATGGGAGTCAAGGTTTTTCTGGATTTAAAGATTCACGATATCCCCAATACGGCCTTGAACGCCGCCAAAAATCTGGTTAAACGCGGCGTCTATATGTTTAATGTTCACGCCTCCGGGGGCGGTAATATGCTTCGCGCCACGGCCCAGGCCACGGCCGAAGAAGCTGATAAACTGGGCCTTGTCCCGCCGGTAGTGTTGGCTGTCACGGTGTTGACGAGCATCGATAACCAGACACTGAAAACAGAACTAAATGTCGGCCTTTCCGTAGAAGAGCAGGTCGTCTCTTTGGCCAGGCTGGCAAACCAGTCCGGACTGGATGGAGTCGTCGCTTCACCTAGAGAGACAAAACTCATCAAAGCTGCTTGCGGAGCGGATTTCATAGTGCTCACACCTGGAATCAGGCCTGCCTGGTCTGTAAAAAATGATGACCAAAAAAGAGTTACCACTCCTCGCCAGGCTGTCCAAAATGGAAGTGATTTTATTGTGATCGGCCGTCCCATTATTGAGGCGCCGGATCCTCTGGCCGCTGTGTCAAAGATCATTTCCGAGCTCAGCGAGTGATAATTTTTTGACCATCTAAATGAGCGATGCAGTGGAGTGACTGGAATCCCTGATTGCATTCGGGCCTGAAAATCTCTTTGTGATAACCCTTTAGCAGCATAGTTCTCCTCCGTGATGTGCTGCAGGTATTCTCTCAATCTTGGTCAAGCCCGCGTAACCAGTCCTGGATAGTCTGTTTGATTTCGTCACGGACTTTCCTGGTTGCGGCCAGTCTGTCCTGATAGGACCCGGTGAAAGAGGCGGGATCAGCAAAGCCCCAATGTAATCTATGGGTGATCCCAGGAAAGACCGGACACCTCTCGCTACTCGATTCGTCGCAAACCGTTATCACATATCGATACAATTTGGCTTCCTGGTACAAGCTGAAGACACTTTTGGTTTGGTTCCCTGAAATGTCGAGCCCCTCTTCCTTCATTACCTCTATGGCCAGAGGGTTTATGGCGGTCGGTTCCATCCCGGCGCTGGACACGTCAAAGCGGTCGCCGGCCATCCGGCGTAAGAAGGCTTCGGCCATCTGACTCCGGGCGCTATTGTGGATACAAACGAAAAGAACACCTGGCTTATCCATCTTGGTTCTCCTTGACTGTCATGGTTGATCTGATCATGTCCCCGGCCATGGTGAAATCTTTGGATACATTACGATTATCGACCGGAAAAGAATATCCCGCCACATCTCCTTGATGGTCGTCCTTCGCTCCTACCAGGTCGGAGCCATTGCTCCGGACGGATTATTTTCGGCAGATAATCTCACGTTGAATAAGCGGCAATCCTTTGATCAGCTTGGCCACTTCCGGGTCATCATCCAACCAGTGCCGGAGATTGCCCAGCAGACTGGCCGCGTAGGGGCTGTCGTGACCGCCGGTCAGGTGGTAATTGACCCACAGGCCGTCTTTGGATGACGCGGCCAGGCCGGCATCTTCGAGGATCTTAAGGTGTTTCGAGACGCTTGGCTGGGCGATTCCCAAGGCCGCCTGGATCTCACAGACGCACATCATCCGGTGCTGCAGCATCTTAATTATCTTGATCCGGTTGGGATCGGAAAGGGCCTTCATTACTTTTAAGAACGGTCTCATTTGAATCTCCAAATATATTCTAAAATAGGAATATATCAAAAAGGCCGGCGGGTGTCAAGAAGAAAAAAATTGACTGTAGGACGAATATGGTATCAAGTATACAGGTCCGGGACAAAATCCGGCGAAATACGGCACATCTGGGTGTCTTTAATATTGGAATTTGATCTTATCGGTTATCCTTGGATTATCAAATGAATATTCGGATGCTGCGTTTTTTGGACGGCGCCCGGTCGGCCACTGGTCTGACCGTGGTCATTGATGTCTTTCGAGCTTTTTCTTTAGCCTGCTATCTGGTCGGGAATGGGGCGGAGAAAATCCTGGCCGTTGCCCGGCTGGAGGATGCCTATTTATTCAAAGGACTGTATCCCAAAAGTCTCCTGGTCGGGGAGCGCAACGGCCGGAAGGCCCCTGGATTCGATTATGGGAATAGCCCCTTTGAAATTCAGCAGGTGGATTTTACGGGGAGAATGATTATCCACACGACCAGTGCCGGGACTCAGGGCCTCAATGCCGCCGAACTGGCCGATGAGGTCATCACCGGGAGTTTTGTAAATGCCCAGGCCATTGTCAATTATGTGGCGGCCCGGCGTCCGGCGGAAGTGTCACTGGTCGCCATGGGGTGGAACGGTGAGATTCCGGCGCTGGAAGACGACTTGTGTGCGGGCTACATTAAGGACACTCTGCTGGGCCGGCCTACCGATTTCTCTAGTATCAAGGACAGGCTCAGGGAGTGTGAGGCCGCGGTGAAATTTTTTGACCCAGCCTGCGATTGGGCTCCGGAGGATGATTTTGACCTTTGTTTGTCTTTAAACCGCTTTGATTTTGTGCTGACCGCCAGAAAAATGGAAGGGACGCCCGGCTTATGGTTGAAGAAGAGCACATAATCAGACCGGAGGAAAATCCCTTTGGGGACGAACCGGTGGTGGTGCCCATCGCCGATGTCCTGGATCTGCACTCGTTTTCCCCTCGTGAGGTGAAGTCTCTGTTGGAGTATTGCCTGGAGGAATGGGTCCGGCAGGGGTTTGCCCAGGTGCGGATAATCCACGGTAAAGGGCAGGGGGTGATGCGGGACACTGTTCGGGCCTTTTTATCCCGCAGCCCCCGTGTTAGGGGCTTTCATCCGGGTGACGAACAGTCAGGGGGATGGGGAACTACGGTGGTTTATCCGGCCGCGGTGACGGGGGCGGAGCCGGAAAAGGATCAACCCCTGATCTGAAATGTTCAGATGGCCAGATGGGCTGGGACGTTCTGATCTTCCATGCCGTCGGGTACCCGGCTCTTTATGGCTGCAAAGTACAGCGCCTCGGTCCCGGTATTACGAATGGCATGTCTGATGCCCGGAGCTATCTTGATCACCCGGCCGGGGCCGGGGATATCCATTGTTCTCACGGTCTGGTCGGGCTCTGCCTGCCAATAGAACAATCCGGTCCCGTTTAAGAAATAGAGCCACTCCGTGGCCAGGCTGTGATAGTGGTTTCCCCTGACCATGTTGGGAAGGTTACAGACTAAATGGATGGTTCGAGGATCGGCTTCAGCCATGAATTCCAGTGGGGGGCATTGGGCCGGAAAAAGGGCCCAACCGCGTTCGTCATGATACCGGCATTCGTTAATGTCTATGACCTCGATGGTGAACAAGACAATCTCCTGAAAAGTTAAGAGGCCGGCCGATGGTCAAGGTCGGTCTTTATGTTTCTGGGTTTTAAGAGGAAACGGCTTTCATTGACGAGCAAGTAGAAATTTTCCCCGGATACATCATCGGGGACAATGTGCTCGGCGAGTTGGTAATAGGCCGGCCGGCTGAAACGGGCTTCAAACCGGCCCTGGCGGACGCGGCAATAGAGCACGTTTTCGGCCCCGAAGGTTACCTGAGCCGGGTCCAGGTCTTCCTGCCGGCCATCGTTCAGCCATAGGACCAGCTTTTCCGTTTTTCCCTCCGGCCCCGGGACGGACTCAACCCGTTTGATCACCAGCGGCGCATCTTCCACCTCAAGATAACACCGCTGGTTTCCCAAATGTATGATGATCCGGCCATCGGCCTCAAGCTCCATATTCTGGTAGAGCAGCTCGATGATCGAAGGCCGGACCATCTCCATTCCTTGGTAAAACCAGTGGCCCTCCTTATCGATCAGAATGTGACAAGGAGGGATTTCCAGTTGGTCCGGCGCTGAAGAGAGTGTAATAGGCATAGCAAAATGCGCTCTAATAGGTTGATAAATATCTGCTTCCGGTTAGTTGGCCTGGCCCGATGGATCCACTACCTTGATTACGGCATCGTAATGGGGCGGGGGACCGACATATGGCCCGCGGTCGAATAGGGGACTGGCCGTACTATAGTTGACCCCCTGGCCGGTGATGAGGACCACGGCGATAAACGGAAGTGATTGGGCGGGCGTCCGGTTGGAGGCGCCGGTGGCTGAAGTGACGATGAACCATCCGCTGGTGGCTGTTCCGGGGACGGGGATTTTGTCCTTCCCGACTCCGAAGTCGAGAGTGGTCAGTTCCGGCACGCTGGTGATTTTACGTGATATACCGTTCCCATCGTTATCATAGACGATGAAGTTGAGGTCCCTTCTAAATCCCTTTAGCTGATTTATTGACGCCGCCGGGAAACAAACAATCAGGTTGGTATCCGTATTCAGGGGACCCTGGATGCTCCAACGTTGGGAACCTTCGATGCTCAGCACTGGATAAGGGAAGCTGTTGGTCGGATCAAGGACGATGCGCCCGAGGCCGTCTCCCTCCGTCACGTACAACTCCCAGGGATCGATAATGGCGCCATTGTTGTCGTCGGAAGTGTACATCTGGGTGGTGTCCGATCGGCCATCCCAGTTGAATGGAACAGGTGTCCAGACATTGTTGATCATCCGGCCGAAGCTTTGGGCCTTGATCGGACTGGCGATATTTTCAAACCCCTGGATCCCTTTCGCATTGATCGCATAGGCAAACCCATTGGATAGATTGACAAAATATGACACTCCGGACAGACAATCCGGGACCATGGCCGTGGTGTTGGTAATGTTTGGGCTCATGGCTGTCTGGCTGGTTCCCCATTGGGTGGCGACCACTGTGATGTATCCGATTTTGGGCGCGCCATAGTTCCAAACGCTGCTGTAGACATCCGGCGGAGTAGTATCTCCTGGTCTGGTCGAACCCGGAGTTAGTTTCATCCCGTCTTTATAGTCGGTCAGACCTAATGAATAGACACTACCGGGGGCAAGAGTGACGTTGTAATCAACCAGATGCTCTGAATTCTGATCGAACACGGCCACGTGGGCTTTCACCCAGAGAGGTTGATTGCTGACGGCCTCATTGACGATGCTCAGCAGGGAGAACGTGCCGGTGCTGTCGGCGTAATAAAACGGGAATATTAAAGCGCCGCCGGGGACATTGTCTAGAGCCGACCTGGCCGCCCAGCCTGGAGTGGCAAAAGTTAGACATAAGAATATGATAGGCAGTATTTTTTTCATGGGGAGACTCCTTCGGCTCAAGATATTTGAATGTATTGCTAAACAGGCGCCATATACTTATCGTAATGGGTGCCGTTCCTCCTGCCCTGACCGCCATGCCTTGGCTACTCGAGGCTATTTTTAAATAACTTGATTTGCCCCGATGAGTCGTGAGTCAGGAAGTCGATAATCAGTTGGTTAACAATTGCCTTTATCGAAGTCTTTTCCTTGACCGCTCTGAGCTTAAGGGCCTGCTTCACCTCATCGGGGACTTCGACGATTAATTTGGCCATTAATATCCTCCGTATGGCTATATTGCAATATTTGTTAATGATTGTACGAATTATTTTAAAACTGTCAAGGCTAGTTCATTCGGGTCTTTTCGAAATAGAACTCGACGCATCAATCCTCATTTTGGTCCGTTTTTTGATGCAAGACTGTCGCCCGGCCGTCGCGTTATTGTGACAGTAGCCATTGATTCCCGTCAGTTATCCGGTTACACTTGACATCTGAATGATAACTTATTAACTTATAACTAAATGTAGTGCGCTGGAGCACAACCATTATTGACAAGGAGAATTCAATGTTGACCGTTTCGGACAAAGCTCACGAGTATTTGGACAGTTACCTCAAAAAGGAGAACATCTCCACCCCGATCAGGATTTTCCTAGCCCAGGGTGGCTGATCTGGTCCCTCGCTGAGGATGGCTCTGGATGAGCCAACAGCAACTGATAGTGTTTTTGACATCAAAGGGATAACCTATTTGGTTGAACCTACTCTCATGGATCAGGCCAAAAAGATAGAGGTAGATTTTGTGGAATACGGCATGCAGGCGGGGCTGAAAATATCCTCTGAAGTGTCGTTGGGCGGAGGCTCCTGCGGCAGCACTTCATGTAGCTGCTAACCGATTCTACCCATCACGGGAGATCAGGACAACACAAATACATCCCTTAAAACATATCGCCGGGTGCCCTCAAGGCCCTCGCCGATGGAGCGGAAGCATAGGCGCCGGGAACGAGATTTTGCTAAATTTCGTCTCGGCGCCTGTTTTTTTTGGGGGCCGGCACTAATGATCGGCAAATATCATGGAGTTGACTTAGGGATATTTTTTTTAAATAAATGGTCTGGTTTTTCCTGTTAATTCGTCGTATATTAGAGTCCGAAGCGGGTTACGTGTTTTGTGTTGCCTGTTTTTCTGCATTGATCCCGTTTAGCTCCCAAATCTTTTTCAAGAGCCGGCAAAATCATCGGTATACCTGCCCTCACCCCAATATGTCGGGGAGAATGTAACGGATCCGCCCATGAAACGAATTTTCTCCATAAGCCTGCTACCGAATCCCTTGTCTATCACGATGGGCGTCACTTTATTGATTGTGATTATTTATTTGATCAATACCCCGTTCTTGCAACTCATGGAGCTAAAGACTCTAGACTTGCGGTTTCTTTACCGGGGGCAGATTAAACCCGGAGCGGATGTGGTCATGGTCGTGGTGGATGAAAAAAGCTTAGAAGAACTAGGCCGCTGGCCCTGGCCGCGAACAGTCCTGGCCCGGCTGGTCGACTTCTTGTCCACGGCCGGTGTTAAAACCATAAGCTTTGATATCGGTTTTTTTGAGCCGGACGAGAAGGCTAATTTACCTATTTTGCAGTCATTACGGGAAAAGATGAAAAATCTTGGAGCCGTTCCGGATAAACTCCAGTCAGTTTTTGACCAGGCCGCAAAGGAAATGGACACGGACAGGCAACTGGCCGACTCACTGCAAAAGTCCAAATCAGACATAGTCTTAGGCTATTTTTTTCATATGTCCAGCCAAGGGATCACCCATTTGACCCCGGACGTGATAAAACGGCGGATCGCCGAGACCGACCAATCTAAGTATAAACTTATCCGGTACCAGAGTCAGAAGGCGTCCACCACCCCTTTTGCTAAGGCCTATATGCCTCAATCCAATCTCAAAATCTTTCGTCAAGCGGCTAAGGCCGCAGGATATTTTAATATGTTTCCCGACGAAGACGGCACCGTCCGCTGGGTGCCGCTGGTTATTGAATGTGGCGACGATCTCTACTCTCCTTTGTCCATGCAAACATTATGGAGCTTCCGAAACTATCCTGAAATCCTTCTCCAGGTGGCCGAATTCGGCTTAGAAAAAATTCAAGTCGGCCGAATAGCCATCCCCACCGATGAAAAAGGCAAACTTTTCATTAATTATAGGGGTGGCCCAGGCACGTTCCATCAATATTCCATTACCGATATTCTTCATGACCGCTTGTCGCCCGATATATTCAAAGGAAAAATAGTATTGGTCGGGGCCACGGCCGTGGGTATTTACGACATGCGGGTCACTCCGTTCTCCAATGTGTTTCCTGGGTTGGAAATTCACGCCAACGTCATCGACAATATCCTCAAGGGTGATTTCCTGACCCGGCCTACCTGGGCCTCAATTTTTGATGTGTTGGCCATGCTGGTTATTGGTTTGGCCCTGGGCCTGATTCTACCTATAGTTGGAGCCATCCAAGGGGCCGTGCTCACCCAAATGATTCTGTTCGGTTATTTGGCCTTTTGTCAGTTTTTGTTCACAAAGTATGGATTCTGGATAGATATAGTTCATATAATGCTGCAACTGATCCTGGGGTATACGGCCTATACCCTCTACCGGTATGTGGCAGAAGAAAGAGAAAAAAAGAAAATCAGAGGGGCTTTTTCCCATTATGTCTCGGCCCAGGTGGTCAATGAAATGCTTAAGAACCCGGACAAACTGAAACTAGGCGGTGAAAAGCTCGAACTTACCGTCCTCTTTTCGGATATCCGGGGATTCACCAGCATCTCCGAGTCCATGAGCCCTGAGGACCTGGTCCATTTGTTAAACGAATATCTGACCGTGATGACCGACCGGGTGCTCCAATACGACGGCACCCTGGACAAGTATATGGGTGATGCCATCATGGCTTTTTACGGCGCCCCGGTACACCAGGCCGACCACTCGGCCCGGGCCTGTCATACCGCCCTGGATATGATGGCCGACCTAAGAATTCTTCAGCAGAAATGGAAGGAACAAGGTATCCCCATGCTGGATATAGGCATCGGGATCAACACCGGCCCTATGTCCGTAGGTAATATGGGGTCCAACATCCGTTTCGATTACACGGTTATGGGCGACAACGTCAATCTCGGCTCCAGATTGGAAGGAGCCAACAAAACTTACGGCAGTCACATCATAATTAGTGAATTCACTTTTGAGCATGTCAGAGAACAGTTCCTTTGCCGCGAACTGGACGCGGTCAAGGTAAAAGGAAAGAACAGACCGGTCAGGGTATTTGAGCTCATGGGGCAAGCCAATGCCGACCCGGAATTGAAGCGGCTGGCTGATATGTTCAACTTAGGAGTGACCTATTATCGGAATCAGCTCTGGGACCGGGCCCTGGCCGCTTTCACCCAAATTTCCGAAGCCTATCCCCAGGACGAACCAACTTTCCTCTATATTAGCCGGGTAGCCAGCCTGAAAGCCAATCCTCCGCCGGAAAATTGGGATGGCGTATTTGAGATGAAAACCAAGTGAACACGTTTGAAGTTGCGAGTTACGCGTCAATGTCATTGACTTAAGCGTTCGAACAATCGTGCCAACTTTTTTAAAATAGACCATTCCGAATAAGCCCCAACGGGGCGCTCTATGTTAGCCCAGGGCAACGCCCTGGGAAATACGGCAGGTTACGTGTCAGCAGAATGGTCAGGAGGTCGGACGGCCCCCAAAGTCATTTCCTTTGAATGGGATATCCGCTACGGCTGAGTACGGAATTGCTGGCGATTTTATGTGGGTATTACATGGTATTTTGTATAGTCGCCGCCCCTACCCAGGGCGTTGCCTGGGCTAACCTAGAGCGCCCTTTCAGGGCTTAATCGGAATAGACTATTTATTAGAATAGGATCCGATGACCTTGCACCTTAAGTCAATGACATTGAGTTACGCGTTGCGTGTTGCGTGATGATGGTTTGGAGGCGCTGGTTGTAGGATGAGGCATGTGTATGGATATTGTTCGGGCTTTCGGCTTAGGTGAGCGGGAGATGATTTGCCTGGTCGGGGCCGGGGGAAAGACCACTCTGATGTTTGCTCTGGCCCGGCACCTGGCCCGATCCGGACACCGGGTGGTGACGACCACCACGACCAGGATATTTCCCCCCGATGACCGACAGTCACCGGCCTTGATCCTGGCGGACGGGGTCAAAGACTTTCGCCCGGCCATTCATCGGGAGCTGGCCCATAAAGGCCACGTCACCCTGGCCGCTCGGCTCACAGCGGAGGGAAAACTCGTCGGATTAGATCCCGAATTTCTGTGCCGGCTTTATGAAGATGATGTGGTGGACTATCTCATTATTGAGGCGGACGGGGCCGCAGGACGCTCGATCAAAGCACCGGCCGCCCATGAGCCTGTCCTGCCGGCTGCGGCTACTCTGGTCATCCCCCTGGTCGGGCTGGACGCCGTAGGTCGGCCGATTGATGACGGTCTGGTTTTCCGTCTAGACCATTTCTGTTCGGTGGTGGGGAAATCACGGGGGCAAATTATCACCCCGGCCGATGTGGCTAATCTGCTGACCTCGCCCCAGGGCAGTCTCAGGAATATCCCGCCTCAATCCAGGGTCATCCCATTTCTGAATAAATCCGATCTCCCCGAAGGTCCCGTCCTGGCCCGCCAGGTCGTTGCGGCTTTGGCCGAGATAAGATCCGCGGCCATCTCCAGGCTGGTCGTGGGCCGGGCCGAACATGACCAGCCGGTATCAGCGGTCTTTGATTTCGAGCCCCCGCCTCTTTAGACAACAGATAATGCCTATAATTAACTTGATTTCGACGAGTGTTATAATCTGTGGACTGAATCATCAGACTTGGCCGCAGCCCCAAAGAGCATCTGAGAGTCCGGAAATGCGCTCGGTGGCGCGAGCCATGGCCAGCCGCAAGATATGCTCGGAACTCCATAAGGTGACCTTTCGTCTGGCCCTGGTAATGGCGGTATAAAGAAGTTCCCTGGTTAAAACGGGTGAGTCCTGGTCGGGCAGAATCAAGAGGATTTCGTCGAACTCCGACCCCTGGCTTTGATGGACGGTCATGGCGAAAACGGTTTCAAGCACCGGCAGACGCAGTGGATGAAACAAGCGGAATGCCCCTTGCGAACCGGGAAAAACAGCGCGCGAATCCGATCCGGCCACGATGTCCGGCAAGTAAATCCCCACATCTCCATTGAATAGCCCAAGATTATAGTCATTGCGCCGGATCAGGGCCGGTCTGCCTGAATACCATTTTTTATCTCGGCGAAGAAGCCCTGCCTCTTCTAATAGAGTCTCAGTCAGGAGGTTTAACCCGGCGACCCCATAGGGTCCTTCTCTGACGGCGCACAATATGCGAAATTCATCAAAAAGATTAAACAGTTTCTGTAAGTTCCGGGTTGCATCCGCCATGGCCTGAGAACGGAGACGTTTTACCTCCTCCAGGTAGCCCCTGTATCCCTTGACGATATCAAGCTTAACAATTTGGGGTAACACGTCACCGGCCTGAAGGTCGGCCCAAACCAGATCGGGATGCCTTCCTTCTTTAAACGCCGCCACCACCGTATCTGCGTCGTTATTTCCGACCGCCCGGCTGACCACGGCAATCCCGCTATCCTCGGCAAAACGATAACTTTTTTGAAGTTGAATAATGCAATCTTGTGACCTTTGTCCGGCGACTTCCGGCGAACTCGTCCGGTCCAGCCGGCATCCGCAGATCTCCCGGTAAGCCGTGGCAAAAGACTGGGAGAATCGTTCCGGTTCGCCGCAGCCACAAATCTCGCCTAATACCGCGCCCGCTTCCACCGAAGACAACTGGTCCTTATCCCCAAGCAGAATTAATCGGGTATCGGGGTGAAGGGCTTGCAACAATTTGGACATCAGAGCCAGATCGACCATCGACGCTTCATCGACCACCAATACATCCAGATGCAGCTGGTTCTCCTCATTATGCCTGAAAAAAGGACTACCCGGAAGGCTGCCCAGGAGCCGGTGCAAAGTGGATGCGGTTTCCGGAATGGCTTGCTTTACCAGGTCCGAGCAGTTAAGATGCTGTTTGGCCTGTTTAATTGCTTCCTGCAGCCTGGCTGCGGCTTTACCGGTTGGCGCGGCCAGGGCCTGGCGCAGATCCTCTTTAGCCGACGATTCTACGAGCAAGGCCAAAATCTTGGCTACCGTAGTCGTCTTACCTGTTCCGGGACCGCCGGAGATGACACAGAACCTCTTCGATACAGCGGCGAAGGCAGCCACTTTTTGCCAGTCCACCTCACTGCCCTGGATTGGAAAGAGCCGGGCCAGCCCATCCCTTAGCGCGTTCGGGTCAGGCAGGACCGGGGCTTCGTCGAGACGCGCCTTAAGGGCATCAGCCAGTTTCTGTTGGTATTCCCAGTAACGATATAAATAGAGCCGGCCGGCCTGATCCAGGATCAAAGGTTTATACTCGCCGGGACAACCCACGACCCGGCTGTTCGCCAGCTTGTGACGCCAGGCAGCCGGGTCGAGGTCCC
This sequence comes from Deltaproteobacteria bacterium, assembly GCA_015233355.1. Classification (GTDB taxonomy): domain Bacteria; phylum Desulfobacterota; class JADFXK01; order JADFXK01; family JADFXK01; genus JADFXK01. Next base: position 19,262 of record JADFXY010000015.1, read on the forward strand.
GAATGATATCCGGGCCGCTCATCAGTTGAATGTCCACCGGCCTGGTCAGGTCCAGGCAGATGTGACCTTGCCGGGTAGACCAGCTTGTCATGGCCGCAGCCAGTTCCACTTCGGGAGCCGGTTGTTTATTCAGCCTGACCATGAGCTCGGCGAAATGGACATCCAGGGGGGCCAGCTTGCCGACGGAGTAAAGATGGTTAATGACTTCATGGGACACGGGTCACCTGTTATTCTCGTCCGATAAGGGTCTTGGATAAAGTCTCGATGGCCCCTTGCGGTGGTCTGTGTTTATAGACTCCGTAGGCCGGGCCATACTCTGGGTCTATTCCCCTGATAAACAAATAATAGACTTCCCCAAAATGGGTGGCGTAACTGTAGTTGGGGATCCTGAGTTTCAGGTATTGATCCACCGCCACCGTATAGAGATAGTACTGCAGGTGATACACATTATCATTCATCACTCTTTGCAGGGCATCTGAATTATAATCCAGTGTTTTACCACCCAGATGGTTCGATTTCCAGTCCACGATGTAAAATCGGTTGTTGAAGCGGAAGACCAGGTCGATGAATCCCTTCATGAACCCCTCTAAGGGCCTAAAATCAAGCCGCTCCAGGCGAGACGGAAGCGTTGATGCACTTGCCGCTCCGACTTGATGAACAAAGACATTCTTCAGGTCCCGCTCGGTTAGTTTTTGCAGCGGAAAATAGAACTCCAACTCATTCAGACGTTCGGCCGCCGGCACTTGAGCCAGACAAAAATCACCGAAATCCGAGTTAAGTGAAGTTGTTAGAGTGTTTTTGACCAGGCTGTAAATGGGATCCTTCCAGCACTCGTTAAAGCCGTGTCCGGCCAGTTTCCGGTTGATGAGTTCTTTGGCCGCGGCCTCATCCGGGAGGGTGAAGTCCATATCTTCAAAAATCTCATGCAACAGAATCCCCGAGGCAGCGCCTTTCGGGAAGGCGAACATATCCTGTTCCGGCTTGTCCAGGGGCAGTTCCCGGCCGGCCGCCGCGGGAGCCGGACCCGGATGAAGGGTTTCATCACGGTCGGCCAGTTCCACCCGGTGCGGTTGATTTGAGACCAAAGATGAGAAGCTGGCCATCCGCCGATTGCGGTTTATTTTGCCCTTAAAATCCCGGCAGGAAAGTTCATCGGCCTGACTGGCCGGGGCCGGCGGTGAGTCCCCTGTAATGTTATTGGGTTCGGAGACCTTAATCGAGCCGTTCGATCTATCCTGGATGTTAATTAGATCACGCCATAAATCCTGATCACCCAGTTTTTTAAACTCCTCGGCCATCAGTCCGGGTTGTCCGTTACCGGCTTGGGCCACCTCCGGATGAAAAAGATAGGCCGGGGCCGTGTCTCCGGCCCGATTAAACCGGCCCCAGATGAGATAAAGGCGATGCTTGGCCCGCGTCATGGCCACATAGAGCAGCCGGATATTTTCGGCCAGGTTCTCTTGTTCCGCCAAGAACTGGTGCCGGTCCCAATCCGGAGAGCCCAAATCGACAGTCCGGCTTAGTTCATTTGATTCATCGTGAAATACAAGTTTATCCCGGTCTTTCACCTTGGACCCGGCCCACAGGAAGGGGCAAAAAACAATCGGATATTCCAGCCCTTTGCTCTTATGTATGGTCACGATCTTCACCGCGTTTTCGTCACTCTCCAGTCTTAGTTGGTGTTCTTCCAACCGGGAGGAGCTATCAGCTCTTTGGGCCGAAAGCCATTTTAACAGTCCATACATATCCAGTTGCTTGTCTAAGGCGGTTTGGTGCAGGACTTCCGTTAAGTGAAGAACATTGACGGCGCGGCGCTCTCCATCGGGCCAGGGGGCGATGCGGGGCAGGATATTTTCCTGAGACAACATATCCCGGATCATCTTGAAGAAACCGAACCTGGCCCAGGTGTCATGATATTCGCCGAATTTGATCAACCAGCTCTCCCAGGCGGTTTCGTCGGCCATGAGGCGCTCCAGTGCCTCGCCGCCAACCCCGAGCAGATCCGTGACCAGGGCGGCCTTCAATGCTTTCTCACCGGCCGGATCAATCACGGCGGCCAGAATATATTCGATCTCCATGGCTTCCGGAGTGCTGAACAGGTTGCCGATATTGTACAAGACGGAATGGACCTTAACCTCCCCCAGGGCTTGCTGGACGAGGCTGGCTTCGTTATTGGTCCGGACCAAGACGGCGATATCTTTTTCCTCCACCCGTTTCTGGTCGATTAGAGCTTGCCCCTGCCGGCCCAGGGCCAGAAGCCGGGATATTTCTGCGGCCACGGCGCGGGCGATCAACCCGCGGCCCGTATTTTTTGGGATCGGAATCCCGCCTGATAGTTTGTTGGAATTTAGATACCAGATGTGCAGGGGGGCCTCAGTCCGGTCGGCAATTTCAAGCTTCTGGTGGATTTTGCCCGGCGGCGTTACGGCGGGTTGAAACTTGATATCTTCGAAGACAAAGGGATGATCAACGTTTGAAAAAATGGTATTGACGGCGCACACCAAATCCGGCCCGGACCGCCAATTCCGGCTCAGGGTGAAGCGCTCCGAGGCGTGTCCGGCCGCGTTCATATAAGTAAAAATATCCGCGCCCCGGAAACTGTAGATGGCCTGTTTGGGATCGCCGATCAAAAACAGCATCCGCCCGGCAGGTTCAAATATCTTTTTGAAAATGGCGTACTGGACGGCATCGGTGTCCTGAAATTCGTCGATCAGGGCGGCCTGGTATCGGCCTCTCAGTATCTCGGCCAACCGGTCTCCGCCTGGTCCGTTTAGGGCGCGCTCCAGTTTGATCAGCAGATCGTCGAAAAACAGGATATTTTTCTTGAGCTTCCTGGTGTTCATTTCTGTGCCCAGGTAGTGGCAAAACTCCACTTTAAGTCCCAGGAGGCGAGCCTGATAGGCCTCTTGGAGTCTTTCTTGAGCCGCCTTAAAGTCCTCGACTAGGGCCAGGAATGGGTGAGAAGGTGGGGAACAGTTCTTTTTTGTCGCCTCGCTCACCCGTCCGGCCGTGAACTTATCCAAGAAAGAGCCGGGATCGCCATCGAGGAGATCACCGCTCAAGTAAATATCCATACTCTGAATCAAGCCGGGGATACTATTTCTTCTATATTGGGTTCTATTTAGGGCCGGACTGGTCGTAAGGATTTCTTCGATCTCTGATTTTGCCCCAGGCCAGACCCGCCTGACCTGATCGAATCGGCGATGCAACTCGTTTTCCAATTCGGAGCAATCAGGCAGGCCGGCTTGAGGGATTATCCTGAGATAAGGGTTTTCAGGATTGATATTGGTCATGGCCTGGAACCCGGCCATGAGATGATGCGCTTTGGCGTAGGTATAGAAGAGGGGAGATGTCTGGTAGAAATGTTTTCGCCAGAAATCATGGACAATCTCGGTGGAGAGACCGGTCTGGTCCTTTTCCAGGGCCGTATCGGGCATGACCCCGCTGGCAAAAGCGTTATCCATCAGGGCCTTGCGGCAGAAACCGTGGATGGTGAAGACGGAGGCCAGATCAAAGTCTATGATGGCCCGGTTTAATTGACTTATGGCCGCATCGGGGTGATGATGGTTCTTTAAGAGTTGCAGCAGAAAAGCATCACTTATGTCGCCCCCGGCCAGACTTTCGGAGGTTTCTTTTAGTTTCTTTCTGATCCGGTCTTTCAACTCATTGGTGGCGGCTTCAGTAAAGGTGACGACCAAAATTTCATCGATGGGAATCCACTTCTCTAAAATCAATCTCAGCATTAAGCCGGTGATAGTGTATGTTTTGCCTGTGCCGGCCCCGGCCTCAATCAGGTTGACGCCTTCCAACGGGCAAGTCATGAGATCGAATTCATTCAGCTTAACCATGAGATTAGACCTCTTTTAGATGTTCCAAGAGCGGCTGAAAGATTTGTTGGGAAATTTGGCGGAATTCCTCGTCGAGCGGGTTGATGTACTTGAAACAGAGTTCCAAATGCTGGTCAAGGGCACGTTCTCCCTGTCTTATTTCTATTCCAAGCCACACTCCCTCTGCTTTTGTCCCGGCGTATTCCGGCGGGCTGTTTTTTTGCAGTCTCCACCTGGCGTATTCCCAAGAAGTCTCTGGGAAAAAATGAAGAGGCCGGGTCAGGCCCGTCCAGTACAATCCCAGAAGCTCTTCCAGGAAGTCGTGAGCGTGGGGCACCGGCTGATACTCCAGGCCGCACCAGGCGTTATCTTTCAACCCGATCACCATGCTATTCTTTGGGTAACCTTCGGCTTGGCTTAGATTTAGGACAAGATGGTTGATCCAGGCCCGGATATAATCCTTCCCCTTTAATGTGGCGTAACGGTATTGGACGAATTTGTCCTGGTAGATGGGCTGAATCCGGCCATAGAGGTTGAACCCGGCGAGTGGGAGAGCCACATCCAGCGGCTCGAGTTGGCGGCCTTTAAGCTGTGGTCTGGTCCGACCCACAAAAGCCGCTACACCTTGGGACAATTCCTTAAACAGGCAATCTCCCGGCGTTCCATGGGGCAGTACCCCAGAGGCTTTTTTGACTGGAAAGAACTCATCGGGATTTCCGTCGGCCAGGGTTAGGGCCACCAGTTCCCGGCCCAGAGAATACTTCTCCAACCCGCCTAGATCAAAGGATTCTTCATCTTCCAGCCCCAGCGCATCATCTTCGAGATATAATCCCAGCCGGTGGTTAAGAAAAAATTTGGTCGGGTTAGTAAAAAAACTGCATAAACTAGAGATATTAATGGTTTTGAAAGACTCCCCGGGGGCGCTCAGATTCCCGGACATGAACACCGGGGGCTGCCGTTTCGGCAACAGCATGTGCTGGGCTTCGATCAAATGCGGCCGGGAATATGAGAACAATCCGGCGTCCCCTCTAAAATATTCGGGATTGAACGGCTGCAACCGATGCCGGGTGATAAACCAGCCGTCGCTGCCGGAGGTGTCAGCCCTAAAACCATGGTTAATGTAGTCTATCAACTCGCTGACCACAATAGACGGCGGGATGACACTATTGTCCCGGCAGCTTTGCCCAGTGTAACTGATATACAGCTTTGTCCGGGCCGAAATTATGGTTTCGAGAAACAAATAGCGGTCGCCGCTGCGCTTGGACCGGTCACCCGGTTTGGGGTTCTTGGCGATAAGGTCAAACTCCAGGGGACTGGATTGTCCGGGAAAGGCATCGCCGTTCATGCCGATGAGGCAGATGACCTTAAAGGGAATGCTGCGCATGGGCAACATGGAACAAAAGGTGACGCCGCCGGTGATAAACCCGAACCCGAATCCTTTGTTTTTCATGTAGTTGCTTAAGTTCCACTTGATCAGGCCCAGGTCCACCGGTTGATTGAATCCGGATATTTCTTGGATCCGGCCTAGTTCGGCTATGGCCTGGGTCAAGGCGTGGATTTCCCATTGGGCATCTTCATCAAGCACAAAAAAGTCCGACAGGATTCCGGCCAGCGTCTGAGACCAGTCCTGGAGGGTTCTGCCTAGACCCAGGGACATGATGAGTTTGAAAAGCTCGTCCAGGAACCTGGTGAACCCCCCTAAAATTGCCGCATCCGACCCTTCAATATCATCATAGGGGAGAATCCCCTCGAATAGCATCCTGTTTTTCCCCGGCAAAGCATAGCCTAGCAGAAGTCTGTCCAGGCCCGCTCTCCAGGTGTTTTCGGGGAATGATTCCAGGCCCCACCGGCCTTTGAAGTCTTTATCCAGGCCCCATTTGATCCGGACGTCTCCGACCCATTTTACCAGTAGTTCTAACTCGCCGTCCGTAAAGCCGAACTTGTCCCGGATCGACGGCACTTCCAAGATGTCCATGATCTGAGGGGCGGTGAGACGCTCGCCTGGAAGATCCAAAATAGCCAGAAATTTGTCGATGATCCGACTTTCCCGGCTGATACTCCGGTCAGCCACCGTAAAAGGAATCCTTTTTTGCTCATCGCCCGGCGACTCAAAAACCGCCTGGATAAACGGGGCATAGGATTCGATATCGGGGGCCATGACCAGGATGTCTATCGGCTGTAAGCCGGGATCGTGCTCAAACATATCAACCAACTGATCATACAGTATTTCTATTTCCCGCATGGGGCTGTGGCAGGATAGGATCCGAACGGATTGATCCGCGGCAGACAACATTGTCCGGTCGCTGAATGAGGCGGCATGGTGGCCGGCATTGAGGATATCGGACTGGATGCAGGACAGAAGGCTCATTTGGCCGGGATCTTCAAAAAGACTGATGG
>JADFXY010000160.1:0-9663 GCA_015233355.1 Deltaproteobacteria bacterium
CTTAACCGTTTGTTCTATTAATTCATTGGTATCCTGCGTGGCCTCGGCAGCTTTTAGAGCCAATCGGCGGACCTCATCCGCGACCACGGCAAAGCCGGCTCCGGCTTCCCCGGCGCGCGCCGCTTCCACGGCTGCGTTTAAGGCCAACATATTAGTTTGAAAAGCAATTTCATCAATGGTCTTGATGATGGCTTTGATCCCTTCGCCGCTGGATCGAATGGCCTCCATGGCTTTCAAGGTCTCCAGGGCCGCCTCATGGGCCTGGTTCAGGGCCGTGGCCGCATTACTCCGGGTTCGGTCGGCCAGGTTGGCATTTTCTGAGTTCTGCCGGGTCATGGCCGTCATTTGTTCCAAAGAGGCCGAACTCTCCTCCAGGGCTGCGGCTTGTTCAGAGGTGGCCGATGCTAATACCTGATTGGCCTTAGCTACTTCATTGGCGGCCACGGCCACCTGCTCGGAGGATTGATTCAGCCCTTCGACTACGGAGAGGATGGGCCTGGTAATGCTTCTGGCGAACCACCAAACGAGAAAAATAACAACCAGTAAAAAACTGCCGCCGATGCCTAATATCTTATCTCGGATGGAATAGGCGGAAGACATAAGTTCGGCCATGGTCTGGTTGGTGATAATGCACCATCCGGTCAGAGGGACCTGGGCGAAAGCGGCGAGCTTCTCAATGCCTTCAAAGGTGTAGGGATCAATTCCTTCCTCGTGAGCCAGTATTCTGCCCGTAATCTGTTCCATTCCCTTAAGATTTTTGATGTTGACCTTAAGGACGAGAGCAGAATTTGAAGCCGTTGTTGAGCATAATGCACAGGTGGGCCGGTTGATGCACGAAATTGTCACGGCCTCTAATGAACAAGCCAAAGGAATTGATCAGATCAGCGGAGGAATCACCGAGATGGACAAGGTCGTGCAGCAAAATGCCGCCTCGGCTCAGCAGTCCGCGTCGGCCGCCGAAGAGTTGAACAGCCAGGCGGCGCATCTGAATGATTTTGTGCTGACCCTCTCTACGCTGGTGGGAATGGGCAATGACTCAAGCGATCAAGATGAGCCGGCCGGTCATGATCTGAGAATAACCCGGTCCAGGCCGGCACCCGGACCGCTCAGCCTTCCCCCGGCAGTCAAGAGAACCAGATACTAAGGGAATCAACCCGGCCTTTAAGTAATCTTGCGATCCGGTGGCCGGTAACCGGATCGGCGAACCTCAGGCGGCCGGTTTTGCTTCAAATCGGCAGAGTTTATCACCGGAACACCAGCAGGCGACTTCCTTAACATTAAAGCGCGACCCGGTGTGCTCCAGGAGCAGGCCGCTGATGAATCCTTCATCATAATTACATATGGTCTCATTAGAAATAGGCAGCCCGGAACAACCTAGATCTTCGGCCAGGGTGAGAACAAAATTCATCGTCTCCAATTCCGCTTTTTCAATCTTCAGGATACCCATCTTCAAATTTCCAAAAAGCTCCTGTAGTTCCTTCATAAATTCGTCAAAACTCCCGACCTTGACCATCATCGCCCGATAGAGTTCTCTGCCGGCCATCTCACCGGCCTCAAAATATAACTTGTCGGCAGTTTCGGAGTTGAATTTTGCGATGATGACGTCTCTTAACGTAAACTGTAATAATCTGTAAAGAGCCACATCCATGGAAGAACCAAGGTTGGGGCGGCCCTTGGTGATATCTCCGAGCATGGTCCAATCAAACGTTGGTTCTTCTCTTTCTTCCTTGAACGGTCTAATCCCCTCATTGGGGTCGACCTCCGCCGGGACGATGTATTTGGCGCTTTGCCCGGCTTGTCTTCTCAACTCGTTGATTTCTTGTTTGAGATAAAGCATTCTTATTTCCCGGCCCACTACCAACCGGTTGAATCGTTCGAGATCCTTAACATACTGCTCCAGTTCCCTTTCCACCTTTTTCCGTTCAGTCACGTCACCGAACGTAACCACTGCGCCCACCAAAATGTTCTCTTTATAAATAGGCGTGCTGGAGTAATCAACGTAGAAACTGTTACCATCTTTACGCCACCAGATTTCGTTGACATTCCGTCTGGTTTCTCCTCCCTTGTAAGAAGCCGACATGGGGCCGTCGTCCGCCTGGTTTGGTGAGACATCTGGTAATGACTGGTAAATGATGGGCTGAATTTTCTTTCCCAACAGCTCTTCCTCTCCGTATCCCCACATGCGGAGAGCCGCAGGATTGGCGAAAGTCATTTGACCACTTGTATCGACCCCGAAAATGCCTTCTCCGGCCGACTCGAGCAGTAACCGGCTGCGCTCTTCAGCCGCGGTCAACGCCTTCTCAATTGTTTTAATCTTGGTTATATCTACCAGCCAGGCCAGGGCGCCTTTCTCTCCCTTATATTCAGTCCGAAGATAGGTGGCCATGAAATTGTGTATCTTATTGTCCGTCCCAAACATTTGGACATCAAAATCGGAAACGATTTCTTGTTGCCGGAGAAGTTCAGCGAGCGCGTCTCGATCGCCGGCATCGGTACAAAGCGGCGGAGCCGGATCTCCAACTCGGGGGCCCAGTAAATTCGTGAAGTGTGGGTTGGCAAACCGGATTACCCCATCCACAAAGACGGCCACGGCTATAGGGCTGGTGTCAAGGATGCCCTGAAGTATTTCACGGCTCTTGGCCAGGGCCGATTCAGCGGCTTTTCGTTCGGTGATATCGCGGATGGAGACGCAGACACAAGTGCCTCGGGAGCCGGATGCGGGTAACTTTGACAGCCCGATTTCCGCCGGATACTCCGAGCCGTCCCGGCGCACTCCCCGCAGGTTGAGGCCGCTGCCCATCTCTCGACCCGTTAGGGTCTGCATGAAGCTCTCACGCTTAAGCCCATGCCCGGCTCGGATATCCTCCGGAACCAGGATATCGACATTCTTGTTCAGCAGGTCGCCGGGCTGGTAACCGAACATCTTGTCGACCATGGCGTTGGTGAGAATAATTACGCCACTGTTATCGGTCACTAAAATTCCATCGGGTGCAGACTCGATGATGCCGCGAAACCAGGCTTCAGTCTCCTTCAACTTCTCCTGCTGGTACTTCAGAATTTTGGCCTGTTGTTTGGTTTCCTCCAAGAGCCGTGTCAGTTCTTTCTCTGCGGCCTTACGTTCCGTAATGGCCTTTCCCAGACGGCGGTTCCAAATTAAGACGAAGGCGGTTATGGCCAGCAATCCGGATCCGATGGGCCCGACAACCATCCAGTTGATCGTGCCGGTATACTGAATGGCCAGCCAACGTTGCTTTATCTCAGCCTTTTCCTGCTCGGTTATGCCGGCTATGGCCTTGTCCAGGGCTGAAGCCAATAAGGGCCAGTCTTTCCTGACACCCATGGCCAGATCGTGGGTATACGGGGTTTCTCCGGCAATCTTCAAATTGGCCAGCCCAACTTTGTCGATAGTGTAGGTAACCGGGCCCAGGTTGTCAATAAAGGCGTCGAGTTTGCCGGCGGAAAGTTCGCGCAGGGCGGTCTCCAGGTCGGACATGGGGATCAGGGGCAAGTCGGGGCGATCGCGCTTCAGGTTGGCCTCAATAACCAGCCCCTTGACGACTCCCACCTTAAGGCCTTTGAGGTCGTCGAGTCCTGAGGCGGAATGGCCTTTACGCATAACGATGACGGAGGGGAAGGTAATGTAGGGCTTTGTGAAAATCAAGAATTTTTTTCGTTCGGCCGTCGGCGTCATCTTAGGGATGATGTCTATTTGACCGACCTTGGTCTTTTCGATGGCCTCCGTCCATTTCAAGCCTTTTTGCGGGACCATGACCACGCCTAAGTGTCTGGCGGCCATTTCCACAAACTCGGCGGTGATGCCGGCGTAATCTCCTTTTTCGTCGAAGAACTCGAAGGGCGCCCGGTCCGCATCCACGCCCAGGCGGAATTCTTTACCCGCCAAGAAAGCTTTTTCTTCTTCCGTCAGTTGAGCTATAACATGATCTTCCGGGTGGTCCGCCGAAGCTGTGGTTACACTTAAGATTCCACCAAGAAACAAAAAGAGCGTGACGATGAGAATCCGCAAATATTTTTTTTCCATATACGCAGCCTCTATTTCGGGAAACCGGCACTGCCGCAGGATATTTGCGTTTGCCAACATGCATCTATATCTTGCGGTAAAATCAGCGAAAAGTCCTTTGTGTCGGGGGCGGCCTGTTTCAGTACATTTTCTAACATCATCATACCCGGTCAAAACTAAATCCGATGATGGACACGTCATCTCGACGCTTTTCCCCGCCTTGATAATTGCTCAGTTCTTCAATGAAGTATTTTCCCTGCTCCGGCAACGGCACATCGGCCAGGTCGGTGATCAGTTTGGTGAATCGTTTCTTCCCAAAACCCCGGCGTTTTTCTCCCCCAATCTGATCGATTATTCCGTCGGTGGTTAGAAAAAAACGGCGGCCGGGCGCCACGTCGATCAACTTGTTAGTGAAGGCGGCAGCATGGGGGACGGCCCGATATCCAATCCCTTTTTTCTCCCCGGTTACTTCCACAACTTCTTCACTCCGGTCGAAATAAAACAACGAGAATCTGGCGCCGGCAAAAACAATCTGCGGACTACCCGGCTGGAGGTAACACGCGCCCACTTCTATGCCGTCGTCGGAATCGCCTATGTCTGTATCTTGCCCCAGCCAGGTTTGCATGAGACGGTGCATGTGACCGATCAGATCCGCCGGATCGCCCGGCTTCACCTTCTGCATGGCCTGATCCAAAGCTCCGTTAGCAATAAGGGTCATGAACGCGCCGGGCACCCCATGGCCGGTACAATCACCAAGCATCAACAGATGACCGTCACCCCACGTCCGGCACCAATAGATGTCGCCTCCCACCACGTCACGCGGCTCCCAGATGACCATGTATTGGGGAAAGACTCTCTTGGCGATGCTTTCGCTCGGTAGAACCGCCCGTTGGATGCGGCCGGCATACCGAATGCTGTCCAGCACTTGCCTATGGGCGGTATCTAACGCTCGATTGGCCTCTTCCAGGTCTTGCATGATGTTTAACATGGCATGGCGGGCCATGGCCAGCTCGTCCACCTGCTTTTTCAGAATCTCGTTGGCGTGCTGACGTTCTATGGAAGCGTTCTTGAGCTGAAGCGTCATGTTGTTGAAGGCATCGGCAAACTCACCCATGAAACTCACCCGTTGCTCAAAGTCACCCCTGGCGATCTGCTGGCTCGTCCAGGTCAAGTGCTTTAAACTCGCATGCAAGTTCTTAAGCGATTGCAGGATCGGCATGCTGCCTCTGGGTGCTGTAAAATCAAGCTCACCTCTCGATAGCGCAAACATTACTCCGGTGACGCTGTTATACTCAGCAATGAATTTGTTTATATAACCGACGGCTTGCTTGATTTCATCATCAGGGTAATCTTCCGGCAGACTGATCGGGTCAGGCATCTTGCCCTTAAGAATCTTATAAAAGACTTCCGTTATTTTATCTATATCCGATTCATTGACGCTAAGCATCTCTATTCCCTATCGCGCCGGCTTCACTTCAAACCGGCACACTCTATCGCCTGAGCACCAGCAATCGACTTCCTTCACATCAAAATTGGTTCCGCTGAATTCGTGGAGCAGTCCACTGATGAATCCTTCATCATACGTGCAAATGGTTTCATCACAAACCGGCAGGCCGGAACAATCCAGGTCTTCTGCCACGGTAACGGTGAAGTTCATATTGGCCATATCGGCCTTTTCTATCCTCAGTATTCCAATCTTAAGCTTTTCAAGGATATCTTGGAGTTCCTTGATAAATTCATTGAAGCTGACTCCTTTGGTGATCATGGCCTTATACAATTCCCGGCCTGCCGACTCACCGGCTTCAAAAAACATTTTATCCGCAGTCGCCGTATCGAATGTTTTTATGATAACATCCCTTAGGGTAAATTGCATTAATCTGTAAACCGCTACATCCATGGTGGTCCCGAGATTCGGACGTCCCTCCCGAATATCTCCCATCATGCCCCAATCAAACATGGATTCTTCTCTCTCTTCTTTAAACATTGCGGTCTCCTTATGTTTAGCCTTGATCGGTGATTAGTCGCGATCGGCGCAGCCTGTTTCAGTATATTACCTCCATGTCATTGACTTAAGATGCAGGGTCATCGGATCTGATTTTAATAAATGTCAATTCCACTTAAGCCCCAACGGGGCGCACTAGGTTAGCCCAGGGCGCCCCGTTGGGGCTTAAGTGGAATTGACCATATTAAACAGAGGTCGGTACGATTGCCCTGCCCACTGCACCCTTAAGTCAATGACATTTATATTATCTTAAAATTATACCCGGGGAATACGCAGATTATACATCTCTCCCTGATTGTAAAGGTGTTTGGGAACCTTGATTTTGAAACCGTACCGGTCCGGATCATAAGGAAGCGGATTCTCCTTAGTCCGCCGGATGAGGTGCTCTTTCTTGTCGGCCAGAAGCTGTTCCGTGGCTGGCAGAGGCCGGGGAGTTGTTTTATCGAAACGGAGCAGTTCCTCATGGGATAGACCGAGCCGGTCGTCGAAATGACGCTGCCAGGTAATGGCCGCAATCGATTCGAGCCGCTCGATCTTTTTGGGATCCATAAACTCCCCGCCGACATTGCAGGAGGCCACAAAGGTGAACTCATCCGCCAAACGCTCAATTTTCGCATCCAGGTCAGTTTGTAGGGCAACGGTATCGGCTTCCGGATTGGAAAGTGCTTCGAGATACTCAATCACGTAATCGCGGCGGATGACCTCAAATCGCATGCGGATTTCGTGAATCCGATTGTAAATAGTCTCCAGCTTTGTGGCCTTATCCACCACATACTCGGGGGTGGTCACCTTGCCGCAGTCGTGCAGCCACCCGGCCAGTTGGAATTCACGCAAGCCTGAATCGTCCAAATCGAAATCAGCGAAAGGGCCGTCTTCCATTTCACAGGCCGCCTTTAGAAGCAGCATCCCCAGTTCGGGCACGCGTTCACAGTGACCCCCGGTGTAGGGAGACTTGGCGTCTATCGCTCCGGCCAGCACCTTGATGATGGAGTCGAACAAACGAGTCTGAGCCTCCATCAGGTTTCGGTTATCCAGGGCCACGGCGGCCTGGGAGGCCAGGGCCTCGATGAACCCGGCCATTTCGGAGGTAAAGGCGATTAACCGTCCGGTCCCGCTGGCTCGGGCGTTGATCAACAGAAGGATACCGATCACATTGCCCTTGCGGGGCTTTAGGGGTACGGCCAGAAAAGAGTGGGAGCGATAGCCGTGGGCCGAATCAAACTCCAAAATATCTGAGAAATCAAAATCCTTAGAGTCTTGGAGGCCGGCCACGTTGACTGTTCGTTCGGTCAAGACGGCGTGGGCGATCAGGTCGAAATAGCGGGGTCTGCTCTCTTCGTCACGTAATGGTATAGGTTCAAAAGGGATCTTTCGATAGAAATTACCGCCCATTCTTAAATCCAGGGTGTCGTACCAGACTATTTCGTGGTGGAGCCTGTCGTCATCTTGCAAGGAGAACAGGATGCCGCCGTCAGCGTTGGTCAGTTCTTTGGCTCCTCGTAGAATCATCTCCATAAAACTGGCGTGGTTTCGCTCCATGGATAGGGCGATGCCCAGTTCGACCAGCTTCTGGAGCTTCCCCTGGGCCGCGACCAGTTCCTTTGTCCGTTCCCTGACCTTCTCTTCCAGCAACAGGGCGTGTTCTTCCAACTTTTTGTGGGTCTTTTCCAGTTCCGCCTGTTGTTGCTGGATCCGGATATTGGCTTCTTTCAGGCCCTCTTCATTACGATCTGATAACTTGACCAGGCGCTGGGATGATTTGGAAAGTTTTCCATAACTTTTGAGCAAGGTTTGGTATTCTTTCCGGAAATCGATATCCTTTCCACCGGATAGAAGGCTCTCCCCATGTTCAATAATGTCCTTTTCAGCCTGGAATGCATCGAAGCTCATGATTAACCCTTTGGAACCATGTTGAATTTAGCTTGCTCCAGGTCTTCGCCAAACTCTTGACCCAGCTCTTCCATGTTGTCGTCTTCTTCTTCGTAGTACCAATTGATCACGACTCGATTTCCATTGGCCGCCGTACTATCCAATGTTTCAAACAAGCTCATGAAGATTTTGGCACTCGTACTATTGAAATAGACGAGCTCTAAATTGAATGTAACGTCGGCATGTTCCAAGGCTTCGAGATGGCCGTTCAATTTCTTTATGACCGGTCCGAAGAATTCGGCCACGTCCTCGGGATATGATTCTCCCCGAATAGAAAACACGTTGGTTTCAAGGTCAAAATCGATTTCCGGACTGCGTTCGGTTGCCTCTATATGTAGTTTTCCCATCAATTATATCCTCAGGTCAACTAATGCAGTTTTCAGGTAAGCGATCACCGGGCCGCGGCCGGGACTGTTAACCGCCGATGGTAAGATAACTCCTCGTGGTCCGGGTGGGCCAATGTGGATCGGTTGATCATTTAGACATGGCATGTACTTCCAGTTGGTTTTCGGCAAATTCAAGCCCGATTTGTCTTATTTCTTCATCAAGTTCTAAGAATATGTCGACCATCTGGGGGTCAAAATGTGTTCCCCGGCCCTCCTTGATCATGGCCATGGCTTTGCTATGCGGAATTGGCGGTTTGTAAACCCGTTTACTGATCAGTGCGTCATAAACGTCGGCCAAGGCCATTAATCGGCCTGGGATGGGGATGTCTTCACCTTTCAAACCCTGCGGATATCCCGAACCGTCCCATTTTTCATGGTGGGTATAAGTGATTTCTCTGGCGAAACGGAGAAAGGAGTTGTTGCCCAGTTTTTTTTCCGCGGCGGAGATGGCGGCATGGCCATAATCGGTATGCAGTTTCATCACTTCAAATTCTTCATAGGTCAGGCTGCCCGGCTTCAGCAATATCTGGTCGGGGACACCGATCTTCCCGATATCGTGTAATGGAGAGGATCGATAGAGGAGGTCGATGGTCTCGCGGCCAAAATAGTCACAAAAATGGGGATGCTCTTTGAGCCGGTTAGCCAGGGCCCGGACATATCTTTTCGTCCGCCTGATATGGCCGCCGGTTTCGGGGTCCCGATATTCAGCCAGCACCGCCATACTCTCAATAGTGACTTCCTGGGTCAGGGCCAATTGTTGAGTCCGTTCTTCCACCTTATCTTCAAGGATCTGGGCATACTCTTCTAATGTTTTGTTCACATTCTCCAAGTCGGTCTGTTGTTGCTGAATACGGATGTTGGCTTCCTTCAAGCCCTGTTCGTTCCGGTCCGACAGTTTGAGAATGCGCTGGGCTAATTTGGAAAGTTTTCCATAACTATTTAGCAGACTCCGGTATTCTTTACGGAAATCGATATCCTGCTCTTCAGCGAGAAGGCTCTCCCCACGTTCAATAGTGTCGTTTTCAGCCTGGAATGGGTCGAAATTCATGATTAAGCCTTTGGGATCGTGTTGAATTTAGCTTGCTCCAGGTCTTGGCCAAACTCTTGACCCAGGTCATTCATGCCGCCGCTGTCTTCCTTATCGTACCTGTTGGTCATGACATCTCTTGTAGTTGTCCCTGAATCAGAGCCCAAATTGAGTTTCTGCATAGACCTATCCTTCGCCCGGAGCGATTTGATTCAATCATATCGTAATACAAAAATCAAGGGTAATTCAGGCTAAGACCATGCCGTTAAACCTATATCCCGAATAGCGGGAAAACATGATA
>JADFXY010000161.1:0-9653 GCA_015233355.1 Deltaproteobacteria bacterium
GAATGAACAGGAACCGCTTTGAGACATCCTTACCCATGAGGGTCTCGAATACCTGATCGGTCTGGATGGTATCTTCGATCCGGACCTGAAGCAGCCGGCGCTTCCCTGGGGCCAGGGTCGTCTCCTTTAATTCGTCGACGTTCATTTCACCCAGGCCCTTGTACCGCTTAATCACGGCGTTCTTGTCCTGGGCCAGGAAGCGGTCCCGTTCCTGATCGGCGTAAGCATAATGGACTTGCTGCTTCTTGCCGCTTCCGATGGTGATCTGAAATAGGGGCGGCTGGGCCAGAAAGACATGCCCCCGGATAATCAACTCGGGCATATACCGGTAGAAAAAAGTGAGCAACAAGGTGCTGATATGATATCCGTCCACGTCGGCATCGGTGCAGATACAGATCTTCCCATAGCGCAACCGGCCATAGTCAAAAGACTTGCCCATACCCGTGCCCAGGCAGTTGATCAGGTCTTGAATTTCTTTATTGGCCTGCATTTTTTCTGAAGTGGCCTGTTCCACATTGAGGATCTTGCCCCGCATGGGCAACACCGCCTGGTAATACCGGTTGCGGGCCTGCTTGCCTGAGCCTCCGGCGGAATCTCCCTCCACGATGAACAATTCGGTTAAGTTAACGTCGGTGGACGTGCAGTCGGCCAGTTTTCCCGGTAGACTCAGGCGCTTGGTGTAACTTTGGCGGCGGACGGTCTTTTGGGCCAGCCGCGAGGCCTGGCGGGCCTGACAGGCCAGCAAAACCCGGTTGACGACCAGTTCGGCCGAGGTGGGATTATGAAAGAGGAAGTTCTCAAAGGCGGTGCGGACCATGGTCTCCACCACCGGCCCGACCTCGGAGTTGAGCCGCTCTTTGGTTTGACCTTGAAACTCCAGGTTGCCTCTGATAAAGACGCTCAGGATGGCCACCAGCCCTTCCTTGACGTCATCGGCGGTCATTCCCTTGATGCCCTTGGGCAACAGGTTATTCCTGGAGATGTATTCCCGGATGGCTCTGGTCAATCCGGACTTCAGGCCGTTCTCGTGGGAACCGCCCCCGGTAGTATGGATGGAATTGGCATAGGAATGGACGATCGAATCCGTGTCCGAAGTCCATTGAAGGACCAGTTCCAGCCGCATGTCATTTTCGTGATCTAGGAAAAACGGCTCCGGCAACAAGCAATTCTTACCGGCGGTGAGCACGTTGATGAAATCTCGGATGCCCTCTTTATAATAGAATATTTCCTTCTGATTGTTGATCTGATCAACGACGGAAATCTTCAGCCCCCTGGTCAAGAAGGCCTTGGCCCGGCAGCGCTCTAAAATGACTGCAGTTTTGAAGGTGATATCCTTAAATATCTCTGGGTCCGGACGGAAGTACACCTCAGTCCCCCGGACGTGACCGTTTAACGGCGCTTTACTCAGTTTTGTCTTCGGGTTACCCTGGGAAAACGACTGGGTGAAGGAAAAGCCGTCACGGTAGGAGGTGACGCGTAACTCCTCGGCCAGGGCATTGACCACGGAGATGCCCACCCCGTGCAGCCCCCCGGAGACCTGGTAATTCTTCTGGGAAAACTTTCCGCCGGAATGCAAAGTGGTCAAGATGGTTTCCAGGGCGTTCTTTCCGGACACCGGGTGCATATCCACCGGGATGCCGCGGCCGTTATCGCTGACCGTAACCGAATTGTCAGCCCCGATAATGACATCGATTTTGTTGCAATGGCCGTTCAGGGCCTCATCCACGGCATTGTCTAAGATCTCGGTGAAACAATGGTGCAGACCGGAGCTGGAGGTGTTTCCGATATACATGGCCGGCCTGAGTCTGACCGGTTCCAGGCCCTGGAGCACCTGGATATCCCGTCCGGTGTAGCTAGTTGACATGATCTGGCGACTCCTTGATAATCTCCACTCCCTTGATGGTAACGCTTTGGAAACCCTTGCCCTGGGCGCCCCGGCCCATGACCGGATGATCTTTGACCTTGACCACGAACGGCTCCCCTTTTTCAGGATAAATCATGAACCTATGTCCGGTTGAGACCGTGGCCGCCAACACCGGCGGATATTTGGATACGGATACCAGATTAACCCCGGCGCCTGGACCGGAATAGACTGGAACTTCATCTAATTTAATAATCAATACTTTTTTAGATGTCGCCGTCAATACCAGGTCATAATCGGCCGTAATTACCGAAAACACCCGGTCGTTGTCCTTCAACCGGATAACCTGCCGGCCGTTCTTGTTGGTTGGTTCTTTGAGCCAGTCGCGTTCAAACCTGAATCCTTTGCCCCCTTGGGTCAAGACCAGCCAGGTGGCTCCGGTCGGCAATTCGGGCCGGTCTGCTGCCGGCTCCGGACTAGTCGGGACTGACTCCAATTCCTCCGCCTCCGTTTCAAGATCAGCTTCCTTTTCACCTTCCTCAGTCTCCGCAACCGAGTCGCTCTTAACTGAAAAAAGAGACAACTGCCTTCGGTTGGATTCCACGGGGGCATCTCGAAGCAGGGAGACCACCCTGGAGGAAGATATTTCATCAGGGCCGGCAGATTCGCCGTTCTCGGGCGATATCTCCGGATCCAATCCGTCATCGGACTCGATAAGCTGATCTTCCGGGTCGGGTTCCGGGCCGGCCTCCCGAGAATAGACCAACACGGACACGACATGCTCGCCGTCGGCAAAGCTATAAATAGTCTGGAGCGGTTCCCCAAAGCCCTTGCCCGAGGCCGGCAAGTCATAGGCCCGGGTGACGTATACTCGGCCTAAATTGGTGAAGAAACAAATGTTGTCCCGGGTATTCAGAGAAACCGTGACCAGATGTGCATCACCCTCTTTAAACCGGATGGCTTTGGGGTCGTAGGTCTTAAATTTTCGGACCCATCCATTGATGGAGACAACCACCGTTACGTCCTCATGGACAATGAAGTCTTCCTGGGTGATCTTGATCACTTCTTGTTCCCGGACCACTTTGGTCAGGCGCCGGTCACCGTACTTGGCCATGACCTCCTTCAATTCATCTTTGACTACTCCCCAGATTCGGCCCTGGTCGGCTAAAATGGCCGTGACCTCATTGAACCGGGCAGTTTTTTCGTTGAATTCCAGTAATAACTTATCCCGCTCCAGCCGGACCAGGCTGTGGAGCCGGATTTCCAGCACAGCATCCGCCTGGATCTGATCCAATCCGAATTCCCGGCCCAGACCCTCCACCGCTTTAGGCCGCGTCTCGGACGCCCGGATTATGGCGATGGCCTTGTCCAGTCCATCGAAAATGATCAATAAGCCCTTGAGGATATGCAGTCGTTCCCGGAGCCGGTTGGCCTCGTAGGTCAGCTTCCGGACCGTCACTTCTTTTCGGAAATCAAGGAAATAACGAAGTATCTCTTTTAAAGACAGCCTCTCCGGGACACCTTCCGGGGTCAGGCAGACAAAGTTAATCGGAAAGTTGACCTCCATCTCGGTATGGTGGAGGAGATAAGCCTTGACCTTTTCGGGATCGACCAGGCCGGTTCTCAATTCCATCACGATCCGGATATCCGTGGTGCTCTCATCCCGAATGTCGGTGACCAGCGGAAGCTTCTTGGTGGTGATCAGATTGGCGATGCGTTCAATTAATCGAGACTTATTCACCGAATAGGGGATAGAGGTGATGATCAGGTTCTTCTTGCCCCGTTTCATCTCTTCTAAGGAAAATTCTCCCCGGACTTTGACGCCGCCGTGGCCGGTGCGGTAGATCTCAGTCATGGCCTCGGGTTGGACGTGGATCTCGCCGTTGGTAGGAAAATCCGGCGCCTTAATAAAAACACAAAGTTCCCGTGTGGTCATCTCCTGATTGTCGATCAAGGCCAGCAGGGCGCTGACGACTTCGGTGAGATTGTGGGGCGGTATATTTGTGGACATGCCCACGGCAATGCCGGCCGCACCGTTAATCAGCAGGTTGGGGATGCGGGCCGGAAGCACGGCCGGTTCAGTCAGGGTGGCGTCGTAGTTGGATTTGAATTGAACCGTTTCCTTTTTCATATCGGCCAGCAGCTCGGCGGCAATGGGTGATAATTTGGCCTCGGTATAACGCATGGCCGCGGCGTTATCCCCGTCGATGCTGCCGAAATTACCCTGCCCGTCAACCAAAGGGTAACGCAAGGAAAAATCCTGGGCCATCCGGACCATGGCGTCATAAACGGCCGCGTCCCCATGGGGATGGTACTTACCGATGACCTCACCCACGACCCGGGCCGACTTAACGTGCCGCTTCGTCTCATTCAGACCGATGGCGTCCATGGCATATATAATCCGGCGATGCACCGGTTTTAGACCGTCCCGGACATCCGGCAAGGCTCTCGACACAATAGTGGATAGGGCATAGGCCAGATAGCGCTGCTCCATCTCTTGATGCAGGGCCGCGTCGTCAATTCTTTCCTGGGTCATGTTCGCTCCATAAAGTATAGTTGCTTCCGGCGGTATATCTACCAGACGAGTTCCGGCGGTGTCAAGACAAAGTCCCAGATGTGGTGTTTTGCCGGGTATAAGGCACAAAATGTCGCACCTATCACCCAAGCCGACATATCTCTGGGCAATATCATAATGGTTTTGTTCTTCGGCGCCACACTTTATGGCGCTTTGTCAACGAAAAGACACAGAACATTTCACCTACCAGGTTATATTAATAATATCCGCATATTATGATATTAAAAATTGCTATTATCGAGTGCCCGTGATAACATAGCCAACGCCTATGAAATCTCATCTTTCATGACTGTCCGGCCGTTGCCGGGAGCCCTAATGTCACATCGAACACCTTGATGGAGTAAGGCCATGTTTCTAAATCTGAAGCTCAGAACCAAACTCATGTTGATTTTTATAGCCGTCGGGATAATTCCTTTTGCGGTTATCGGAGGCATTTCTTTAAATCAGGCCCGCCACGCCATTTCCGAGGACGTCTCTGAGAAGCTCGAGGCAGTTCAAATGATCAAAAAGAACCAAATTGAAATATACTTCAAGGACCGAATGGGCGATGTCACGGTTCTGGCCGCGAACAATTGGCTGGTGTCTGCCCTGGAGTCCTTCGAGGCAGCCTATATGACCGAGGGTAAGAAGGTGGACGGTCCCAAATGGAAAGCCCTGGCCGCCGAGTATGGACCTTGGCTGGAACAATACAAGAAAGTGTCCGGTTATTATGATGTGATGCTTATCGCAGAAGACGGCGACGTGGTTTATTCCGTTGGTAAAAAACCGGACTTAGGCCAGAATATAGTCATCGGCCCATTGAAAGACAGTGTCGTGGGCAAATGTTTCAAGAAAGCTTTGAGCAATCCGACCCTCCAGGACTTTGAAGCATACGCCCCGTCCAATAATGAACCAGCCGCCTTTGTGGGCGCACCGGTTAAGAAAGGCGACAAAACAGTCGGAGTGCTGGTCCTGCAATTACCCATCGAGGCTATTAACGCCATCATGCAAGAACGAACCGGCATGGGCAAGACCGGTGATGTGTATATGGTCGGTCCGGACTATCTAATGCGGTCAGACTCGTTTCTGGACAAGACCAATCGCTCGGTCAAGGCCTCCTTTGCCAATCCAGCCAACGGGAAGGTGGATACGGTGGCCACCCGGGAATCCCTGGCCGGCAAAGATGGGAATCACTTGATCACCGGTTTCAACAACCAGTCGGTTCTGTCGGCCCATGATCCGCTCACTGTTTTTGGTCTCAACTGGGCCATCATCGCCGAGATCGACGAAGCTGAAGCATTTGCCCCAATCACCACCATAACCCGGTTAATCATGATCACCGGCGGCATCGGCCTCTTAGCCGTCATTTTAGTCGCCCTATTGACCAGCCGGTCAATCACCCGGCCGATTACCAGGATCATCGACGGGCTGAAGGAAAGCGCCGGCCAGGTGGCCTCGGCATCGTCTCAAATCTCTTCGGCCGGCCAATCCCTGGCTGAGGGGGCATCGGAACAAGCCGCGTCACTCGAAGAGACTTCCTCATCGATGGAAGAGATGTCATCCATGACCGGCCGCAACGCCGACAATGCCCGCCAGGCCAATGATTTGATGAAAGGGACAACCGACGTGGTTGGCTCAGCCAATAATTCCATGGTCCTATTGACCAAATCGATGGACGAAATATCTCAGGCCAGTGATCAGACCTCAAAGATTGTCAAGACCATAGACGAGATCGCCTTCCAGACCAATCTCCTGGCCTTGAATGCGGCGGTGGAGGCGGCCCGGGCCGGAGAAGCCGGAGCCGGATTTGCCGTAGTGGCGGATGAGGTTCGGAATCTGGCCTTGCGGGCAGCCGAGGCAGCCAAAAACACTTCTTCACTAATTGAAGGAATCGTCAAAAAGATTAAGGAGGGGACTGCGTTGGTCTCTCAGACGAGTGGGGCTTTCTCCCAGGTGGCCGGCAGTGTGACCAAAGTCGGCGAGTTAATCGGAGAAATCACCGTCGCCTCCCGGGAGCAATCCGAAGGCATCAGCGGTATTACCAAAGCCATCGGCGAGATGGACAGGGTGACCCAACAAAACGCGGCCAACGCCGAAGAATCGGCTTCAGCCTCGGAGGAAATGACCGCCCAGGCGGATCAATTACAGGTCTTCGTAACTTCTCTGGAGGCTTTGCTGGAGGGCCGGGAGAAAGAGGAACGAGTAGAGAGAAAAACAACTACCGGGACCGGGGCTGGATCGGGCAGCCGGTTACCGATACCGGTGAAGGCGGTCCCACCCAGGCCGAACAGAGCCAAACCGGCAACGGCCAAAGCTACCCGGGAGATTCATCCCGGTCGAGTGATCCCGATGGACGGAGATGACTTCAAAGATTTTTAGCCCGGTAGAAGGCGGCCCGGATGCTGCAACTTATACTTTGAACGGTTCCAATTGGCTATTTGACGTGTGCCCTTATCCAGGATGACGGGATCAAGAAAGGACAATCAGGGCCGTTCGAGGTATAATCAATTATTCTTATAAAATATGCCGGATAATTGTAATCGGATAAAGACTCAGCTAAAATCTTCATGGTCACCCATGTCGGGATAGAATTCTTTAACACATTCAGGGCAAATGCTATGTGTGAATTCAGCGTCGGTTCGTCCTGATATGTATGCCTCCAACCGGCTCCAATATCCTTTATCATCTCTGATGCTCTTGCAGTGAGAGCAGATAGGCAACAAGCCACCTAAGGTCTTGACCTCAGACAGAGCACTTTTCAACCGGTCAATTAGATTGTTACGTTCAGTAACATCTTCTCCTGAACATAAAACAGACGGTCTATCGATATCTTCATCCATCAAGATGGTATAGTACCAAGAAATAGACCTTTCCTCTCCATATTTGTTGCATACCGCACTTTCAAAACTCTTGTCCTGATCTATTTCTCCGGTAATTATTTTGGTGAATAATTCTTTCATTTCATTACCATTTTTTTGAGGAATGAAATTATCGAACCAATTTTTTCCGATGACGTCTTCTTCACAGAAGCCTAAGATGTTGCATCCTCGTTTATTCAAGAGAACAACCCGCTGATCACAGTCGATAATTAAGAGAATTGCCCCCGCCACATCCAGGTACTTTTGAGCCGTCTCCTTTTCTTTCCTTAGTCTATTTTTTGCCAGTATGGTCTCGCGATATAAATAGGCCAAGACAATTGATGCCGACAGCAAAGCGCAGAATATAAAAATAGATAGCCATATCATCATCTTGTGTTTCTTATAAATATCACTCATGGCTATTTTGCCGTAATCTTTGTAACTATCTATTTTTAATTCTTTTTTTAATTCATGGACGCTTTGATAATTGAGTGGATACGACCAGCCATGCGCATCAGCCAGGCGTGCTGCTTCATCATCGGGACTCATGCTTAAAAGGGCGATAGCCACCTTTGTGGATAAGTCCTCGGACGTCTTGCGCAGTTTTGAAAAGGGCCAGTCCGGGTAAAGTCTCGTGCTGACCGGATAGGAGAATTCATCTTTGTTTAGATTAATCCATTCAGGAACAATGATCCGGAAGTCTCTTCGTTTAATCTTGCCATTTCGTAATAACTCAGCGAACACATCAGTATTGGCTGTCCCGGCATCGGCCCCGCCATCCAACACATTTTGGATAACCGATTCGTGACTCCCCAAGAACGATATGTTTTTGAAATCTTTATCTGGGTCAATTCCCCCATGTTTGAATTCCCGCCAGGCAGCTTGCCAGCCGCCTAGTGAAGTCCGGTCAACCGCGACAAACCGTTTACCGATTAAATCTTTCAGGTTATTCACCTTGGAGTTGTCCGATCTGACAAAAATTACACCACCGTAAACCGGATAGGCGATGGAAGAGTCGTTTCTGATGGTCGCGATACGTGAGATTCCATAACTGAGTTCGAGATCAACATAAATAGACGGATTAACAAGTATAAAATCCATTTCCTCCTTTCGGACGGAAGAAGGGATTTCATCAAATGATAATGGAACAATCCTAAAGGTGTAGCCATGTAACTTCGACGATAAGTACGCGGCAGTCGGGCCCCACATTTTTTTACAGGCTTCCGGACCTCGATTGGCCAGCACCCCAATCTTGATATCAGCCCCGTATCCCACGTCGGCGGACATGAATAGGCAACATGATGAAATAATTATCAATATAATGTTTACATTTAGCCACATTGAAGAAATCCTCGAATTGCGTGTTACGTGTTACGTGTTACGTGTTGCGGGTTGTCTTTAATCCGGAAACCGGTGCGCGCAGAAGCGTCAATTACAGCCATGTAGAGTAGTGTATAATCTTCCCCCTATTCATCCCTATTATGCTTTGTTTTAATCGATAACCACCAAGCCAAAGGCCGACAATAAGCCGGCCTTTAGATACTCCCCTTGACTCGGGAGAATTTATGACACAGTGACGCCTATGGCGCCATTACTCAGCCATGTTACGCATCAAATCCGCCATTTCGATGGCCGAGATGGCTGCGCCCCAGCCTTTGTTGCCGGCCTTGGTTCCGGCCCGTTCAATGGCCTGCTCAATGGTGTCGGTAGTGATGACGCCAAAGATGATCGGCACTCCGGTTTCCAGAGAGGCATGGGCAATTCCTTTGGAGACTTCGGCCGCCACATAATCAAAGTGGGGGGTGGATCCCCGAATCACCGCACCCAGGCAAATCACGGCCTGATATTTCTTTTGCTGCGCCACCTGCAGGGCCACCAGCGGAATCTCAAAAGCCCCGGGCACCTTATATATGGCGATATCTTCATGGCTGACCCCATGGCGGCTGAGCGCATCTATGGCCCCTTCCACCAGGCGGTCGGTGATGAAATTGTTAAACCGGGCTACGATCAGGGCAAATCTTAGTCCCTCTGGTATCAGCTTGCCTTCATATGTTTTGATCACGTCCATTTGATTCCTTTCTTCCAGCGCCCACAACCCAGCGCAACTGACGCAAAAATTAAAAATACCTGCCCATAACCTCTGCGCTCTCCGTGCCCCCGCGTCTTCTGCGGTTTGTTTTTTAAAGATCCAATAAATGGCCCAGTTTCAGGCATTTTGTTCTCAAATAGTAAACATTGTCCGGGGCCGGGCAAACGGTCAGAGGGACCCGTTCCGTGACCGTCAGACCATATCCTTCCAACCCAATAATCTTCTTGGGGTTGTTAGTCATCAACCGCATCCGGCGAACCCCCAGGTCGGCCAGGATCTGAGCCCCTATGC
>JADFXY010000162.1:0-9141 GCA_015233355.1 Deltaproteobacteria bacterium
GTCAACAACAAAAATCAATTTTGACAAAAGCCTAGCTCTGAGGACGCCGCGAAGAATAGATGACACTGAGTTGTCCCTTGATTTTATAACTACCTCGTACCCCCATTTGGCCAAGAAGGATTTCAGCATTCGCCGGGTTACAGAGTTGTCATCAGCAATTAGGATTCGCATACTAGTCCTGAGTTACATGTTTCAGGTTGCATGTTTCAGGTTGTGAGTTTGTCGCTGGGCTCGACGCGGTTATATAAACGTTTTGAAAGCTCCTGTCGCTTGTCGCTATTTGAAAGCAACAAGCAACGAGCAACGTGCAACCGGTAGCGTGCAACCAGCAACAATTCCCATTAAATTGAGGCGAAATCCTGGTTCTTGACGGCAGCCACCTCATCGAGACGGGAGACCGGGGCGGCGAAAGGAGCCTGTTTGATCCAGCCCGGTTCTTCATCCAGCCGGGAGACGATGTTGATCATGATGTCGGCAAATAGATCCAGTGTCTCTTTTGACTCGGTTTCGGTCGGCTCTATCATCAGGGCCTCTTTCACGATCAGCGGAAAGTAGACGGTGGGCGGATGAATGCCGTAGTCGATCAAGGCCTTGGCGATATCTATGGCCGAGGCGCCCCGGTTGGCTAAGCGTTTAGCTGAAAGAACGAATTCGTGCATACAGGTCCGGTCGTAGGGCAGGTCATAGTATCTTTTTAGTTTGTGCATGAGGTAATTGGCATTGAGCACCGCGTTTTCGCTGACCCGGCGCAACCCCTCCCGGCCTAAGGCCAGGACATAGGCATAAGCCTTGACGAGAACGCCGAAGTTCCCGTAAAAGGGAGCTATGTAGCCGACGGATAAGGGCCGGTCATATTCTAAGGCGTACGTTCCGTCGTTGCGTTTAATCACCAGCGACACGGGAAGATATGGGGCGAGATGAGCCTTGACCCCGACCGGCCCGGCGCCCGGCCCGCCTCCACCGTGGGGTGTGGCAAAGGTTTTGTGCAGGTTGAGATGGATGACGTCGAATCCCAGGTCCCCCGGCCGCAGCCGGCCCAGGATGGCGTTGAGGTTGGCCCCGTCGTAGTACATCAGCCCGTCTACCTCGTGGGTCATTTCGGCGATTTTGGCCACGTTTCGGTCGAACAGGCCCAGGGTATTGGGACAGGTGAGCAAGACGGCTGCGGTCTCTTGATCCAAGGCCCGCTCAAACTTGGCCAGGTCCATCCCCCCCTGGTCATCCGAAGGCACCGACACCACCTCATAGCCGGCAATGGCCGCGGTGGCCGGATTGGTCCCATGGGCCGCATCGGGAACCAGGACTTTGGTCTTGTGGTTGCCCTTGTGCTTATGGTAGGCCGCGATGATCATCATCCCGGTCAACTCGCCGTGGGCCCCGGCCAGCGGTTGGGTGGTGAACTGGTCCATTCCGGTGATTTCGGACAGCAGTTGACTGAGCTCATAGATGACCTCCAGCGCCCCCTGGGTCAACATCCCGCCTCGCCGCAATTGGGGCAGAAGAGGGTGGAGTTGAGCAAACCCGTCCAGTCCGGCCACCTCCTCAAGGAACTTGGGGTTATACTTCATGGTGCAGGACCCCAGGGGGTAGAAATTGCCGTCAACCCCGAAATTCTTTTTAGACAGGGCCGTGAAATGCCGGACCACGTCCAGTTCCGACAATTCCGGCAACTCGGCCGGGGCCGTCCGAAGATAGGCCTCCGGGATCCGGCCTTTAGTCGGGACATCACCTTTCGGTGGAGTCACGCCCCGTCGTCCCGTTACAGATTTATCGAATATCAGGCTCATGCTTTCCCCTATTCCGGCGGGAGGTAATCCCGGCCATAATTGTAGATCGGATCCTTTTGCCTCAGACCTTATTCTATCCTTTGAGCCAGTTCATAGAAGTCGTCTATGGGATAGAAGAAGTACGGTGCATAGAGGTCATCGAGGGCGCGCAACAATTCGCTTTGTAAGGTTCCCAGATTCAGTTTAGGCCACCATTTTTTCATCTCTTCAAGAAGGAGCGACATTAACTCATGACCACCCATCTCAGTCAGAAATTGGCCCTTGGTCCAGAATTCATCAGCCTTTCTTTGTTCAAGCATTCCGTCATATATGTCTGGAATCAGGTCGTCCGAAAAATTATGACTATTGGCCAGGGCGACACAACCGTTTCTAAGTCGACGTAACTCGTCGTTCAAATGGATTAGCCATGATTGTCGGTCATTGCGCGGCCAGGTCTGGTTTCGATTCTTAGGCGGCCCTTTAAATCTGAGATCTACCTGTCCCCAAATACGTGGGACAAGGTAATGATAGGTCAACCATCCCACGTGTTCTTCGAGCATAGGTTCGGCCAGTTGACGCATGAAGTGGGAACTCTCTTCCATCCCGTTCGGCATCCGGTTGGACCGGGCAGAGCGCACTCTCTGCAACTTGTCAAATAGCCTGGCGATGATTCTGGGATCAAGCAAATAGTTTTCGATTTCGTGCCTGTGCCAGATGAAATGTTTGCTGCCCGGCTTCCAGGATCCTTGAACTTCTTCGGGTGATCTGAAATTGCGGTCCTGGACGGAAAAGACCTGGCGCGAAGAAGAAACGTAGCCTGGTTGCTTTTCTGGCTGAGCCAACTGCACTCGATAGTGTTCCGCCACGCTTTTGAGGCCGGAATCTCCCCGAGCCGGGACGATTTCAACGTCTTTTCCATAATACTGGGCGACCACTTTGTCCAACAAACGAACATCAAGTCCGTCGGGTTCTCCCTCGCAGATTAAATAATGATAACTCATTAGATTTGCTCATTTTGGTGGCCTGTTTCAAGGTCCCCCAGGTCAATGACCGCCTCCTGGGGCATTACGTCCCGGAGATAGGGCGAGTGCGTAGTGAAGATAAATTGATTTTCAATACCTATTTTGGGCAAGATGTTTAATAGTTTCCTTTGCCAGACAGGATGATGGTGCAGTTCTAATTCGTCAATCAACACGATGGATTTGTTTATATGTTCAGTTACCATTTTTATTAGAAACAGCAGCACCATCTGTTCCCCGCTGCTTAATCCTTCATACCCGAACTCGTAACCATTGGTGTTGAAACGGATGTCCAGGTCATTCAGTTCATTTCTTGCAGCGCCGATGAACCGGTGTGGAGCGCACAGCTCATTGTATTTTTCCTGAATAAGCTTAAATTGATCCACCTGATCGGGACTGAGCGGCGGAAATTGCGACTGAACGGCTAAGGCCAATAGGATGGTCCTGGGATCGGTGGTATACCTGTCATCAGTATTTGAGTCACTGGTCTGTTGAATGATTTCCCAGATGTCACGACGAATTGTCTTACCCATTCCAGTTCGTTGCTGATCAAAGGTAAAGACGCCCCCTGTCTTTTGGAACCAGCTTGTATCAGCCCGCCTCGTGGACAGAAGTTTGGCTGCAGTGGCTCGGCCGTCGAAAAGCTTCCAACAGTTCTTGGGATGACCACTGGAATTGGCCGACCTGGAGTCCAGCCCTGGAAAGGCCCATTCTATGGTGAGTTTTTCGCATTCCGGGATGTGGTCGTTTCGCCCGGATAGCCGGAAGAGTTGTCTGGTTGCTTCTACTTCCTCAGGTGAGAAATGAACAACCGCCCTCACTTTGGCCTGGATCGCACCACGGCGCACTATTGCACCGGGACTTAAAATACACCCGGGGCGGAGGACTGTAATCTTAGTGAGGAGACCAATGGATAAGGCAATGGCATCCAATATGGTGGTTTTACCGCTGGTATTTGGGCCGACTATGGCGGTGATTTCGTTGATACGGCCCAGTGAATCGGTGAAATCCAAATCCAGGCTCTGAATGTGTCTAAAATCCCTGATGGCCAAATTAACCAGTTGCATCTGCCATATCTTCCTTATATGTTTATATTAAATCTTACACTGAGAGGTCTTAAGGAAGCTCTTGCTGTTTCTTCCACAGGTGTTGGAAGCACCTACCTAACGTCTATAACTCCGCGGCCAGGTATTCGGCCAGGAGACCGATTTCCTCTTTGGTCCGCTTTTCCGTGACCGCGACCAGCATGGACCGGTCCATATCTTCATAGTAGCGGCCCAGAGGGAACCCCGCGGCGATGTTTTTGTCGATCAGGCGGCCGACCACATCCCCGGCATCCCGGGGCAAAGTGACCACGAACTCGTTAAACATCGGACCGTCGGCCACCGTCACCCCCGGAACGGCGGCTAATCTCTCTTTGGCATAGGCGGCCTTGTCCAGGCAGAGCTGGGCCGTCTCCACCAGTCCCTGCTTGCCCATTAGAGACATATAGACCAGGGCGGCCAGGGCGCAGAGGGCCTCGTTGGTGTAGATATTGGACGTGGCCTTTTCCCTTCGGATGTGCTGTTCCCTGGTCTGGAGGGTCAAGACGAATCCGGTCCGGCCCTGGGCGTCTTGAGTCCGGCCGACCAGGCGTCCCGGCATTTTTCGGACATGTTCCATTTTGGTGGCCATGAATCCCAGATATGGTCCGCCAAAGGACAGCGGCAGGCCCAATGACTGGCCTTCTCCGGTGACAATGTCGGCGTCCATCTCGCCGGGTGTCTTCAGGAGGGCCAGGGAAATGGGATAGACACTCATCACGGCCAGGGCGCCCACGTGATGGGCTGCCTTGACCAGATCGGAGTAATCGTCAACCACGCCGAAGAAATTGGGGTTCTGGATGATAATGGCCGCGGTGTTGCGGTCAAAGTAATTCTCCACGCATTCGCCCCCGCTTCCTCCGCGGCAAGGCATTTCTTTAAACTCAATATTCAGGTTGGAGGTGTAGCAATAGATCATCTTGCGGTAGATCGGGCTGACCTCGGTGCCCACGATGACCTTGCGGCGTCCCGTAATCCGGACAGCCATCATCAGTGCTTCGTAAAGAGCCGTCCCGCCGTCGTAAATGGAGGCATTAGCCACCTCCATCCCGGTCAGCCGGCAGATGGCCGATTGATATTCGAAGATAGCCTGCAGGTTTCCCTGGGCTGCTTCGGGTTGATAAGGAGTATAAGAGGTATAGAACTCACTTCGGGAAATTATGGCCTTAACCGCCGCGGGGATATAGTGGTCATAGAATCCCGCCCCAATGAAGTTGATCAAGTGGGAGGCGTTCTTGTCGGCCAACCGGGCCAGGCGGCGCCTGACATCGAATTCCGATAAACCTGGAGGCAGGTCGAAGGAGCCGGGCGAATATTCGGCTGGGATATCGGCAAAGAGATCGTCAAGGGCGGGCACCCCGATCAGCCTGAGCATCTCCTGTCGATCAGCGTCGGTATTGGCGATATAGGGCATAATCGATCCTCGCAAGGGTTAAATAGGCATGGATAGGTTCCTATACATTTTTGTATTATGTCATAAAATGGTATTTCTTAAAAGAAATTTTCATCGTCGGCTGGGGGATTTCATAAAAAAATGAAAAAGCCTAACATGGGTCAGGCGGAGGAAAAAAAGAGGGTGCCGGTAATTTTGGCGGGGTAAAGAAATAAGTTATAAAATCAAGGGACAACTCAGTGTCATCTATTCTTCGCGGCGTCCTCAGAGTTAGGCTTTTGTCAAAATTGATTTTTGTTGTTGACATCTTTTTCGGATATAACTATAAGAAAAACTTTCGCATTAACGACTGACCAAACAGGCGATCCGGCCAGACCGTTATTGGAGGTCAAAAGCCGGTCGCGGCCCGGTAAAGATTATTAGAGGAGTGTCCCTTGAAGGGTTCGATAAAAATTGATCGGGAGCAATGTAAGGGCTGTGGCTTATGCACGGCCGCCTGTCCCAAGAAAATAATCGTGTTTTCGGACAAGTTAAACAGGAAAGGGTATTATCCGGCCAGTTGCGACGGGCAAGAGGCTAAGGAAGACAGCACGGCCGAATGCACTGGATGCGCCTTATGCGCCATTGTATGTCCGGATATCGCCATTGAGGTTTATCGTGAATAAAAAACTAATGCGGGGCAGTCACGTGGTCGCGGAAGCGGCCATCAGGGCGGGATGCCGGTATTATTTCGGCTATCCCATCACTCCTCAAAATGAGCTGCCCGAATACATGTCCGGCGCTTTGCCAAAAGTGGGCGGCGTCTTTATCCAGGCCGAGAGCGAACTGGCCGCCATAAATATGGTCATTGGGGCGTCTATGGCCGGCAAGCGGGTGATGACTTCGTCATCCAGCCCCGGGATCAGCCTGAAGCAAGAAGGTATCTCCTATTTGGCCGCCCAAGAACTACCGGCCGTGGTGGTCAACATGATTCGGGGCGGGCCTGGACTGGGCAATATCGCCCCGGCCCAAAGCGATTACTTTCAGGCGACGCGAGGCGGGGGCCACGGTGATTACCGAAATATCGTGCTGGCCCCGGCGTCCGGCCAAGAAATGGCCGACCTGACCCGGCGGGCCTTCGAACAGGCGGATTATTACCGGACACCGGTGATGATTTTAGGCGACGGCATGATGGGTCAGATGATGGAGCCGGTTGTTTTTCCGGAGATGATCGATCCAGATACTTTGCCGGTGAAGGACTGGGCCTTAGGCGGAGCCAGCGGTCGGCCTAGCCGGATCATCAGGTCGTTGTTGTTGGATCCGGCGGTGGAAGAAGAGCACAACTGGAAGCTGGCCCGGAAGTATGAGATGATCACCAGAAAAGAGGTAGACTATGAGTCTTATCTCTTAGATGACGCCAATCTGGTGATGGTGGCATACGGTACGGCGGCCCGGATCGCCAAAGGGGCCATCAACATGGTCCGGGAAGCGGGTTTAAAGGTCGGAATGCTGCGTCCCAAGACCCTGTGGCCGTTCCCGTCAAAAATCTTAAATGACATCGGCCGGGTGGTCCGCCATGTCCTGGTCTTTGAAATGAGCACCGGCCAGATGATCGAAGATGTCCGGCTAGCCCTTGAGGGCCGGAGTAACGTCCATTTTTATGGACGCCCCGGCGGCATCATCCCCAACCCGGAAGAAGTGGCCAGGGTTATTTCCAGCCATTATCTCAGGTTTGATATCGCCAAGTAGCCCGGCTCACGACGGAGCCGCCGGTACCGGATGTGGTCTTCAAACGGGATTTACCGCCAAGGAGTCATTACGTGAAACAGGTATTTAAAAAGCCCAGGTTAATCAAACCCAATACATTCCACTATTGCCCCGGTTGCGGCCATAGCATCATTCACCGGCTGATCGCCGAGATACTAGAAGAGCTTGATTTGGCTGAGATCGCCATTTGCGTGCCGCCGGCCGGATGCGCCGTTTTGGCCTACAACTACCTGGATATCGATATGGGTGAAGCCGCCCACGGTCGGGCTGCCGCCGTGGCCACCGGTCTAAAACGGGCCTTGCCGGACAAATTCGTGATTACCTACCAGGGTGATGGAGATATTGCAGCCATCGGCACGGCAGAGAGTATCCACGCGGCCAACCGGGGTGAACAGGTTAGCACGATTTTTGTCAACAACGCTGTTTACGGCATGACCGGCGGTCAGATGGCCCCGACAACACTGATGGGCCAGGTCACGACCACTA
Source organism: Deltaproteobacteria bacterium (assembly GCA_015233355.1). Lineage (GTDB taxonomy): Bacteria > Desulfobacterota > JADFXK01 > JADFXK01 > JADFXK01 > JADFXK01. The sequence goes on from JADFXY010000162.1 coordinate 7,493, forward strand.
CTCCGGGCGGCCGGGTAGCCGCTCAACACGGCAACCCCTTGGACCTGTCGGAAATGATGGCCATCGCCAAGGGGAGTGTCTACATCGAACGCACCGCCGTCAACAATGCCAAGAATATCATCAAAACCAAGAAGGCCATCACCAAAGCCTTTAAGGTCCAGATGGACGGCCTGGGGTATTCGATGGTGGAGATTCTATCTCCCTGCCCCACTAATTGGAAAATGAGCCCCATCGACGCCTGCAAATGGGTGGATGAATACATGACCAAGATATTCCCGCTCAAGGTGATTAAGGACTTGACGGATACGGGTAAAAAAGATGCTGATTAAGACAATTTTTTCCGGCTTTGGGGGCCAGGGTGTGTTGATGATGGGTTACATTTTGGCCGTATCGGGCATGAACGAAGATAAACACGTGACCTACCTCCCCGCATACGGGGCCGAGGTGCGTGGCGGCACTGCTAATTGCACCGTGGTCATTTCCGATAAGGAAATTGCCTCGCCGGTGGCTTCAATCCCGGACTACGTGGTGGCCATGAACATCCCGTCGTTTTCCAAGTACCAGAATATGGTGGCTAATGGCGGCACCATGCTGTACAACGCCGACCTGGTCGAAGCCCTTTCCGATCGGAATGACATAACCTACATCCCGGTCCCGGCCAATTCCTTAGCCCACCAGGCGGGAAGCGACCGGGGCGCCAACATGGTCATGCTGGGGGCCCTGGCTCGATTGTCTCAGGCTGTGGAACTGGAGACGATCCACCAGTCCCTGGTGGAAGGGGTGGACGAAAGTAAAAAGAGGTTCGCCGCGCTCAACTGGACCTGCCTGCAACTGGGCGCGAAGCACATCGATGAAAGGGAAATTAGATGAATATCACCCAATTGACCATGCTCCTTCCCAATGACCCGGGGGCTTTGTCCAAGGTGAGTGAAATCTTGGGCGAAAATGGAATAAATATTATAGCCTTGACCGTGGCTGATCTAGGTGACATCGGTCGGCTCAGGTTTATCGCCAATGACCCGGAAAGGGCTTTCAATGTGTTGCGGACCGCCGGGTATGAGGTCAACAAACGGGAAGTCATCGCGGTGGAAACGCCCCATCATCCCGGAGGATTGAACGCCATTCTCAAGCCTCTTAAAATGGCCGGGGTCAATGTCAATTATCTCTATCCGGCCTTGAGCGGCGAAGAGAAAGCCGTGCTGGTGTTGGGCGTGGACAAGAATGAGGAGGCCGTCAAAGCCCTTCGGACCAACTGGATAAACCTCCTGGGAACTGAAATCTACTCATTGTGATTCATTCTGAGGCAGACTGCCCGGCCGGGACACCGGAGTAATGATTTTGCCGGGGCGGTTGGCCGGGTCCCAGAAACGACAAAGGCCGCCGGAGATCAAAGGCGGTCTTTTAATTTGTGAATCCGGCTCATGATCCGACATCGGATTATCGGCTTCGGAGGAACCGGCGCCGGGCAGGGGACCCTTGATAGTCCCGAGAACGGCAAGAGGATAAATCCTGCAGCCCCGTTCTGTTCCGGTCGAGAAATTTTTTAATTGACAGGCCCCAGCCTTTTGCCTATAAACTAAAGATCAACAGCATATCATACAGACTGCCGGCGTAGCTCAGGGGTAGAGCAGCTGATTCGTAATCAGCAG
>JADFXY010000162.1:9151-9628 GCA_015233355.1 Deltaproteobacteria bacterium
CTATCTTGTGAGGAAAAAATATCGAGGATTAATGAGATAATTACTTCCGAATACGCCAAGAAAAGTCACGAGGTTAAGGCAGGGATAGCGATCAATAAGATCAGGAATATAATTGAGTCGCTGATTAGATACGAAGGTGGCGACCCATATAACTGGCAACCGGAAGAAGACCCCTGGCCAAGAGGATTCTATTTCCGCCAAATGGACGATTATTGCAAAATCGCCGAAGACAAGGCCCTAAGCGAAAACGCTAAATCTATCATTACAATGCTCTCTTTAACATCCTGTATCGCAGAACGCCGGGAACCGTCTCAAGAAAAACTGGCTGAATGGTTAAATAAATCCGTGGACCAGGTTCAGCATGGGCTCGAAGAACTGAGGGCTGACGGATGGATCAAAGTATCTCCTGAGGGAAAGGAGCTTCTTCGCTTTTGGCCTGATGATTATCCCAGGGATAGAAAGCGCATGGGGTATTGT
>JADFXY010000163.1:0-3318 GCA_015233355.1 Deltaproteobacteria bacterium
TATCTAACCACCACCAAAATAATGCATCGCCGATGGTTTTATATTTGGTTATATTGTATTTTATAAGGGCCTTGTCCCATACCCAGGGCGCTGCCCTGGGCTAACCTAGAGCGCCCCTTCGGGGCTTATTTGGAATGGGCCATTTTATGAATAAAGCGTGCGTAATTTGGTTTAATTCAACAACATTGGGGCAGCGCCCTGGGTATGGGCGGCGACTATATGAAATACCATGTAATGGTCACATAAAATTACCGGGAATCCGTACTTCAGCCGTAGCCGGATATCCCATTCAAAGGAAATGACTTTGGGGGCGGGCCGACCACCTGACCATCTTGCCAATACGTAACTTGCCGTATTTCCCAGGGCGTTGCCGCTGGGCTAACCTAGAGCGCCCCGTTGGGGCTTGTTTGGAATTGTCTATTTTAAAAAAATTAGCACAAATTGGTCGCAAAGCCTTTGCCGGGAAAAAGCACTTGACATTTCTATTGTAATATCATACAATTAATCTTAATAAATCGTAAGCTGACCAAATCCTCCATCCATCCGACCTGGCCCAAGGCTGTTGAATTAAAGCAATATATCTGGTATTTCGGTATGTTGATTGTCTGAGCCGTGATTAAGGCAGAATACCCTCGTGTTGGGCTGCCGGGTCGGCCGTGGGGTTGTGTTTGGCCTTTAAGCCGCAAACCTCATACTAAATCAGCCAATCAGCTTAATCAGAGTTCAGACGGTGAGGCGGACTCCAGTCCAGGCCGCAGTCTTACCGTGCACCGGATACAAGCCGATCAATCCGAGAATAGCACCATCACCTTCTGTAATCAAGCCACAATCTCCTTTGTCGTTCCAGGCGAAGCGACAAGTCTTAAAATTCCTCACATTCATTCGTGATGACAAAGCGGGACCATTCGTCAACCTTTAACGGGGCCGGAACCGCCGGCAAGATTCCGACAGAAAGATTTGTCCAACCCTTAGACAAAAAGGAGCCAATATGAGCGAAGCCAAGAAGAGACTCTATGAACGAATGAAGGAAACGGCCAAGGGGATCTGGGAGAAAATCGCAGAAAAAAAAATAGTCACCAGCGATGTAACTTTTGACTATAATGCCATTCTAGAGCGTGAAGAAGAATTCATCTGGATCGTCACCAAGACCGGAACTTATCTGGCATTTCGGGATACTCCCAATATCGTGGGGAGTACCGCATATTGGCTTTCCCCGGAGGAAAAAAGCGTCCCCTTTCATGGATCCATTGTCAACGGCGCCATTGAGCCCATATCTATTAAACAAGCCCAGGAAATGGTTCAGAAATGGAGCACGGAATATCGAGCTGAAAAAAAAGGGAAAATTTTGTGAAGGGCAGGGCAGGTGGATTTCACCAGGCCGCCGATTGGGTCCATGGATCCGGCTCCTAATGTGAGGATTGATGATGAAAATACACCGGGTAACCGGCCTGGTCAGGTTCGCCGTCTTGATGACGGGAGCGGCTCTGATATTGTCGCCCGCGGCCTGTGTCAAGGTATCTCAAATCTCCGGGACGCCCGTTACCCAGACCGGCAACATGGTGTTGATTCCGGCTGGTGAGTTCAAAATGGGTGATCCTTACAAAGAAAGCTACAATGACGAACTTCCGGTGCATCAGGTTTTCGTCGGCGCCTTCTATCTGGAGAAGTACCTGGTCACCGGCCGGCAGTGGAAAGAGGTTTATGACTGGGCCGCGGCTCACGGGTATGAATTTGATAACGCCGGGTTGGCTGAGGCCGGCGATCATCCGGTTCAGACGGTGAACTGGTATGATGTAGTCAAATGGCTCAATGCCCGGTCCGAAAAGGAAGGCCGGACCCCGGCGTATTACACGGATTCGGCCCGGACTGCGGTTTACAAGACGGGACGGGTTGATTTGACCGGGGGCATGGTCAAGTGGACCTCCACCGGATACCGGTTGCCCACGGAGGCGGAGTGGGAGAAAGCGGCCCGCGGCGGCCTGGACGGACAGCATTATCCCTGGCCCAGTCAGGGCGGTGACTATTTTGATCATATGGACTGCACCAAGGCCAATAATTTCAATTGCAATATAGGTCGGACCACCCCGGTGGGGAATTACCCGGCTAATGGGTATGGTCTGTATGACATGGCCGGGAATGTTTGGGAGTGGATCTGGGACTGGTCTGACGACGGCTGGTATGGCCGGCCTGGGGCGACTGAAGGTGACACCAGGGGTCCGGATTCGGGCTCATACCGGGTGCAACGGGGAGGAGGCTGGAACGAGATTCCGTTCGTCCAACGGTGCGCCTGCCGCGGCAAACGCGTGGCGGGCTACGCCGACATCTTCCTGGGCTTCCGGGCGGCGTCGGGTCGGCCTTAGATGTGTGGAGTGGGGGGCAATGTTGTTGAATTAAGAAATAGAGTAGTCGCCGGGGAACGGATCAACCGATTACCTTGACTCGTTCATCTTCCACTTTCTTAAAATCACCGTCAAAAGTCAAAAACAAGTCGGCTTTTTCCTGGTTTAAAATCGCAACATAGGCCGCATCATAAAACGAAAGACGGTATTTCTCGGCAACTTCATAGACGAATCTTAAATCATCAAGGCCAATCAAATTGATCGTCAACCTTAACCTTTCAAAATTACTAAAATAAACTTCTGAGTCCACCTTTTTATACCGGCAATGCTTCAAGATCATGTTGCCGACTTCATAATCAATCAGTTTCGGCGCGATCAACTTCGAGCGAAAAACAAGCGGGACGTATTTATAGAAATCGTCGTTTAAAGATTCCCTGATACCGATAATCCCGCTCACAAAGGAACTGTCTAAAATAATTTTATTTTCGGTCATCTTTATATGCCTTAATGACTTCTTCCGGAGTCATCCCGCCGTACTTTTTAACTAATTCTCGACCATGTTCAAACACAGCCATTCTTTGCTCCACGACCCACGGTTCCACGGCGCCCTCTTCTCTGGTTTCCGGCTCAATGGTAACTCTAAAGGTCTGGTTGGGAAGAAAACTTTGCTCGGGAAAACAGGCGCCGAGCCCTTCCAGCAAACTCACCGGGAGCTCACTTTTTTTAACATGCTCGAAGATCTTAGCCGGCATTTTTCGGCCTCCATAACGTGATAATTAAACTTGTAAAATTCATCATATCATATCCCAGCCCGTTATGCAGGTTAGGCTGTGATTATCTGCTCGCCGGCCGGGATCTTATTGATCGTAAGCTTCTTAAGCTCAACCTTCTCACTGGCATTGTCTATATCGATGCCGACCAGGCGTCCTTGGACATCATAGTCCAGCACAACACCATCAGAAATCTCACGGCCCACGGC
>JADFXY010000163.1:3328-9620 GCA_015233355.1 Deltaproteobacteria bacterium
GATTCAGCGGTTCAACCCTGGCTATGTACCCCCGCCTGTGGATATTCTTTTGGTCTCGCATAGAATGAAATAAATGTCCAGTCACCACCCAAATAATGTATTACAGATTGGTTTATATGTTGTTATATTATATATTATAAGGGCTTTATCCCATACCCAGGGCGCTGCCCTGGGCTAACCTAGAGCGCCCCGTTGGGGCTTATTCGGAATGGTCTATTTTAAAAAAGTTGGCACGATTGTTCGAACGCTTAAGTCAATGACATTGTCCATAAGGTGATAACTTAACGTTTAAAATCCATTATTTCATATCCCGGCCCGTTATGCAGGTTAGGCTGCGATTATCTGCTCGCTTAACGGAATCTTATTGATCGTAAGCTTCTTAAGCTCCACCTTCTCGCCGGCATTATCTATATCGATGCCGACTAAGCGCCCTTGCACATCGTAGTCCAGCACAACGCCATCAGAAATCTCACGGCTCTCCGTCCATCGTGGTCAATCAATAAGTCAGCGAAATCAAATTTAATCAGCGAAATCAGAGTTCAAAAACGTTAAGGCAAGGACCAACCACAGACCCAACATCTCCGTAGCCGCACCCAGGCTGACGAAGGCCATGGGCGGCTCCTTGGCGGCAAGTGTCGTGGTTGGGAATAAGGGTGATTGTATTATATCAAAAAAACAAGTTCCTAGGAAGCACAATCGTTTTTGCCCTGCTAAAATCGCATTGACAACGATGAGGTAATAACCTATACTTGGACTTTAAATAATACCCCTGCATAATACCCCTGCATGGCTTACCCACAGAGCTTGGGATCAAACCGGATTTATCTTAATCGCCTTAACCGCATTTGACTGTGCCTGATCTGCGCAGTTCCAATAAATGTTGCATGTAGCATGAAATTAACGCAACGCTTCTGTTGCATGCAACATCATGTCTACTCAAAGCCAAAGCCTTTGATGACTCTTCCCCTGCTATAACTCTTTATACATATTTGCTAAATTAAAAATGCGACGTATCTCAATCAACGAGGCGTGGAATTTGCATAGCATATGGGGATTGGTTTTTTCACCGCTAAACCTCATTTGCATCCCTGGGAGTGAGCGCTGAGGGGTTCATGAGGGGTTGGAGCGACGCCCAAGCACTCCGCTTCGGCCATTTCCGGTCTGAAAGGCGCGGACGTTTTCGCCGCCTCTGCAGATAGTATGAGTTGCTCTTGAGCAAATTCTTTATCCTGAACAATAATCAATAGGAGACTCCAATGAGCATGAAAAGATTGTTTCTGATCCTGGCCTGCGTTTGTGTCGTTGCTGCGGTTCATGTTAGTAAGACAGTGATGGCTATCGTAGTTTCACCAGCGGCAATAAACCTTTACACGGCTGGTAATTATACGATTCTGGCCGAAGCACATATCACAACCGATAGCACCATACCACTCAGTTCGATTACGGGAGATATTGGAATTTTCCCAGCGGCAGCGAGTTTCATAACCGGATTTGGATTAATCGGTACGGGTACATTTTCGACATCAGCACTTGTGAACGGCAAGGTATACGCAGCCGACTATACGGAACCAACTCCTACCAACCTAAATACGGCAGTTAACGACAGGCAAACTGCATACGTAGACGGTGCGGGACGAGCAGCAAGCGTTACCAACCCGGGTACTGGAGGAAATATCGGAACACTCAATCTTACTACTGGCGTCTATGCCTTTGATAATGTCGCTTCCATATCCGGCGGAGATCTTACTCTAAGTGGTAGTTCAACGGATGTCTGGATTTTTCAGATACCTTCAACTTTCACCGTGGCCAGCAATATGAACGTCATCCTAACTGGTGGCGCACAGGCTCGGAATGTCTTCTGGGTGGTTGGCGACGTTGTTGCAATTGGAACGGGCGCACAGATGCAAGGAATTATACTAGCTGCATCAGATATAACTATGACGGCCGGTGCAACATTGACTGGTAGAGCATTATCACATACACAGGTAACATTGATTAGTAATACGCTTACCCCACCCGCACCCGCGCCACTGCCTTTCAACGGCACCCCCACCTTAAACGAATGGGCCATGATTATTTTCACGATGCTTTTAGGGGGGACAGGTATTGCCATTATCAGAAGACAAGGGAAAATGGTTTAATTCATCCTTTACGGAAGCGTAAGAAGCGGAAAAACACCCTGTTTGAAAGCGGCTACAGAGGACGTTGGGCGGGGTTGGCGGCGGAATGTAAAAAAGACCGGGCCATGTCCGAGAAGGCCTGCCGGAATCAATCACCGGAATCACTAAAATGCAAATTCTTAACCGGACATTACCGAGCGGATATGAATCATCGGATAAAATCTTTCATCGCATTACATAAAACAGAAATCAGGTTTCTTGTAATGTTTTTTGTTCTCTTTATTCTAATCCAGACCATCCATTACGCCACACGTTCATGGACGGAGCCATTTCTGGTAAAAGCGCTCCATGTCGGGGTGAGTTCAAAGATAATCAATATTCTTACTCCGCAGGAAGCGTCATACATTCAAGATAAGGTGATCAGATCGGGTAGTTTCGGCATCCTGGTGGATGACGGCTGCGACGGTGTTGAAGCTTTTATCCTGATTTTGGCGGCCATCTGCGCTTTTCCTGCCGGCCCGTGGCGGAAAACGGTGGGCGCCGTGGGCGGGTTGGGAGTTGTTTACTTCTTCAACCTGGCCAGGATTGTCTGTCTCTATTACATAAACAAATACCATGAAGATGTCTTTGATGTGATGCATATCTATGTAGGGCAGACCTTCATGGTGATCATCGGATTGATGATTTTCATCTTCTGGGCCGTCAAATTTTCGGGCAATGAACAAAATCAATCGAAAGAATAAAGCCATTCGAAAAAAAAAGCAGCAACTGGGGCAGCACGGCCTGAAAAAGCGAACTATTTTTTTGATAGCTGTCAGGCTGATTTCAGCCTATCTCATGTTGCTGTTATTTTTCCGTCTCCTGGGCGTTTACTATGTTAAAGCCCTGGCCCCGCTGTTTGGGTCGGTGATAGAGTTGATAAAGCCGGGCTATCGGATCGTCGGATTTAATCTCGCCGAAATCAGAGGAGCGTTAGCCATTCAGTTCACAACCATTGCCCAAGGGGTGATGATCCTTGCGGATGGCTCCCCCTATAAGGGGACGCCAATCGTCGCCGGCTTATGGGCCAGCATCTTATATGTCCAGCCTATTATTGCCTTCACCATTCTTCTGGCGGCACCGGATATCTCCGTCAGGGACAGACTCAAAGCCAGCGCCCTGTTGATTGCTTTAATTATATCTGCCGGGTTGATGGATTTCCCGTTTATCTTCATCGGGATATTTGACAGTCATTTTCATCTCCCCGGTTCTCTATTCCAACAGGGGCTATCCTTCTGGGCCTACTTTCTTGATAAAGGCGGCAGGAATTTCATCGCCTTATTGCTCGCGATCATCGCTATTCTGCCATTTAGGGGCAGAAAGGTAAGCCCGAGATCGGCATCAAAGAAGCCATAGGGGTAACCCCAATGATGTTGAATTAAGGCACGGCTTATGTATCTTCGGATGTGATAAGATTCCTCACATTCGTTCGGAATGACAAATTTATATCGTCATTCCATATGGTTCACTTCCATTAATGACGCCCTTGAAACACGCACTTTCCCCTCCTCATCGCCTGACCGTAATTATCCGTTTGAATAAAAACCATCAGATGAACGAAAACACGCCGGAACGCTGAGTCTGGCTGAACTTTGGCCGACCGAGGCTTGAATTCAACCGGCTCTTATTTTTATCTGCGCAAATCGGTGCAATCTACCGATTAAATCGTTGCTAAGAAGAACGTCACATGGTACTTTACGCCCTACTTTCAGCAATTCAGGGTCGGGAGGAGTCACAATTTTGTAAATGAGCACGCTCTAAAATACAAGGGGGATGACTGTGCGCGATGCGGTTTTATTCGGATTTTTCTCATCAATCTGCCCGATGCGCTTTTGGCGGCGGATATTTCCGGTGTTGGTGGCGTCCGCCGTCGTGATCATCCCGGCCATTACCGGGTGTGACAAGCACGAGGCCAAACAACCTCAAGCTAAAGGACCGGCCACTGAGGTGACCGCACTCAAGGTCACTCTCCAGGATGTCCCGGTCGTCCGCGAACACATCGCCCAGACGCAAAGCTCGCGCGAGGTCAGTATCAACGCCCGGGTCAACGGATTCCTGGATAAGCGGGTTTATAGGGAAGGCTCGATGGTTAAGGAGGGGCAGACCCTCTTTCTCATAGACCACAAGCCGTTCAAGGTGCAGCTCGATCAAGCCAAGGCGGCCCTGGCCATGCAACAAGCGGCCCTGGACACGGCCCGGGCCAATCTGGCTCGGGTAAAACCCCTGACCGCCTTAAATGCTTTGTCGAAAAAGGACCTGGATGATGCCACCGGGCAGTTCCAGTCCGCCTCCGCCGCCGTCGAGCAGGCCAAAGCCCAGGTCGAAACGGCCAAACTCAATCTCTCCTATACCACCATCACCTCCCCGGTGGCCGGCATCTCCAGTTACGCCAAACAAACGGACGGCACCTACATCAATGAGCAAACCAGTCAACTCACCACCGTGGCCGTGCTCTCGCCCATGTGGGTTAACTTCAGCCTGTCTGAGAACGAAATGCGGAAATTTAACGATGATGTAGCTAAAGGGCTGCTCAAAGTGCCCAAGGATCTCGATTTTGGGGTCGAGGTTCTTCTGGTCGACGGTTCCTTGTTCCCCCAAACCGGCCGGATTACCTTCAGAGAACCTTCCTTTAACGCCCAAACCGGAACTTTCCTCCTCCGGGTCAGTGTCGAAAACCCGAAAGGGGTGCTCCGGCCCAATCAGTACGTCCGGGTCCGAGTGATCGGCGCCATTCGACCCAATGCCGTGTTACTGCCTCAGCGGGCCGTGCAACAAGGGCAAAAGGGACAATTTGTCTGGCTGGTCAACAAAAGCAACCAGGCCGAGTTCCGCCCGGTCACGGTCGGCGAGTGGTATGGCAATGACTGGTTCATCAATGACGGCTTGCAGGTTGGAGAGCTGGTGGTGGTGGACGGCAGCGTCACCCTTCGGCCCGGAGCGCCGGTTTCGGTTAAGCCCTATGTCCCTCAGGCCACACCCACGGCTACCGCTCTTCCGTCCGCCACGGCCGGGGGAAAAGCTAAAGATACCGGAGCTAATGACGCCAAATAAATATTGTTGCTGGTTACCCGTTACAAGTTACAAGTTACTGGTTACAGGTCATCTTCCGGCCAACAAGAAGCAGGGACTTTCAAAAAACGCAATATAGACCATTCAAGGTGGCATGAGTATCTAACAACAAGTAACAAGCAACCAGTAACATGCAACGAGTAACATGCAACATGCAACGAGCAACGAGCAACATGCAACCAGTAACATGTAACATGTAACATGTAACCAGTAATGAGGAGGCGCCCAAGCATGTTCTCCAAGTTCTTTATCGAGCGACCAATCTTCGCCACAGTCATCTCCATCGTGTTTTGCTTAGCCGGCCTGGTGGCCATGACTGTCCTTCCCATAGAGCAGTACCCGACGATCACCCCGGTCCAGATTACGGTCTCAGCCACCTATCCGGGGGCCGATTCCCAGACCGTGGCCGATTCCGTGGCCGCGCCCATCGAGGCCCAAATCAACGGCGTGGACAACATGCTGTACATGTCCTCGACCAGCACTTCCAATGGAATGATGAATCTGACCGTGTATTTCTCGCTGAATACGGACCCGGATATCGCCCAGGTCCAGGTGCAGAATCGGGTCCAACTGGCTTCGTCCCAGCTCCCCTCCGCGGTGGTTCAGCAGGGCGTTTCGACGCAGAAGAAATCTTCTCAGATCATGATGGTGGTGGCCGTCTTCGCCAAAGGTGATCGGTACAGCCCTGAATACATCGCCAACTACGCCAATGTCTATGTCCTCGACGCCGTCAAACGAGTCCCCGGCGCGGGCCAGGCCTCCATCATGGGCGTGCCGGATCAGGCCATGCGCATCTGGATGAACCCGGAACGGATGGCTTCCTTAGGCATCACCACGAGCGACATCCAGCAAGCCGTGGCCAGCCAGAACGCCCTTTTCGGGACCGGCCAGCTCGGCCAGCAACCCACCAAGGATCCGGTTGAACTGACTCTCCCGGTGGTCACCCAGCGTCCTTTCGTCAAACCCTCGGAATACGAAAATATCATCCTCCGGGCCAGCCAGGACGGCAGCGCCATAGTCCGCCTGAAAGACGTGGCCAGGGCCGAGGTCGGTCTGCGGCAATA
>JADFXY010000164.1:0-9589 GCA_015233355.1 Deltaproteobacteria bacterium
TCTGACGGAGTGGCACGTCCGCTACAGAGGCCGAGGCGTGATGGTTTACTGGCATGTTGAAAAAAATGCCGTCTGTATCTATTCCCAACTCAAGCGATGTTCGTCTTCGGAGGCTGCGGCCATGATTCAAGGTGTCTTACGTCATTGCACTGAGATGGAAATTGATCGGCAGTACGTGGACAGCCACGGCCAAAGCCATGTGGCGTTTGCCTTCTGCTGTCTCCTAGGATTCGATCTGATGCCACGTCTCAAGGGCATCCATCGACAGAAGCTTTACCGTCCTGAGACAGGCCATCCGGAAGCATTCCCAAACCTTCAACGGGTGCTAACCCGTCCCATCAATTGGGAGCTGATCGAGCAGCAGCTCGATGTTATGGTAAAGCATACCACGGCCCTACGTTTGGGGATGGCGGACGCAGAGAGCATCTTGCGGCGCTTCACCCGGACCAACATCCAGCATCCAACATATAAGGCCCTAGTCGAGCTAGGCAAAGCCATCAAGACCATCTTTCTTTGCCGCTACCTGGGCTCCGAAGAGATACGCCGTGAAGTAAACGAGGGTCTCAATATGGTCGAGAGTTGGAACAGCACCAACGGATTTATTTTTTACGGCAAAAGCGGGGAGCTATCCACAAACCGCCAGGAGAACCAAGAAACAGGGCTTCTGTGCCTACACCTGCTCCAAGCCTGCATGGTCTACATCAACACCTTGATGATTCAGCAGGTCCTATCCGACGCAATTTGGTCGAATAAAATGACAATACGGGATCGGGCTGCCCTGAACCCACTCATAACACTCCACATAAATCCCTATGGACGTTTTGAATTAAACATGGAGACTCGGCTGACACTGGCTTAACCTCTTAATGAGCAGGACAACATATGTTTATTATTCAATAAATAGACAATCTGCGGCTGGTTGTAAGAATGTTGGGTTTACCCCGATTCCCGGGGCTTTTTCAGTCCGATAATCTAGGTTATGTTAACTTGATCTGATAACTCACAGAACCAACAGCCAAATATCCTTATAATGCTTTTTGGGCCTTTGCTACTCACGGGCCGTTTTGATCGACCGGATATTCCCACTTAATGTGGTTTCAAAAATGCGATGATTGCAGTTCGCTGCAATTAGATTTGCTTACCCCTGACTGAAAAAATGGTTTAAGAAAACGCTGTGGCCACTACGACCGCCGACCGGTTCGCTCGTGACTAAGAGGCCCTTGATCTGGGAGGAACAAGTTATAGAAAAAAGTTAAACAGTCCCATCTCATTAAGATTAACAGACAATATTCTTTAACTGGAAGATTTAATAGATAGAATAGCTCCTCGAAAATTGGGCGGTATGCTATTGGTTTGCCCTGATCATAGAGTGGTATAATTTTGAACCGACGATTTTGGTATACTTCCTGACCGGCGGTAACACCGGCCTCTCGTTTGGGATCTATTTTTCGTCCAGTATTGAACGAACGACTTCCAGCAGTTGATGATTATTATATGGCTTGTTGACGAACCCCTTTGCCCCGGCCGCAACGGCGTTCTTGCCTGGACCATCGGCGGAATACCCGCTGGCGATGATGACCTTTATCGACGGGTCAAGACCCAAGAGGCCTTCGAGGCATTGCTTACCACCCATCTCAGGCATAATCAGATCCAGGATGACCAGGGTTATCTCCTCGCCTCGTGTCTGGTACACATCCAGGGCCTCTTTGCCATTGGAGGCCTTGATCACCTGGTAACCGGCCTTGGTTAAGAGTACGTAACCGAGTTCGCGAATGAACTCTTCGTCATCCACCAGCAGGATGGTCTCAGTTCCACCTTTCGGCATCTTCCTTTCTCTGGCTTCTTTTTCCTCCTCATCCGAAATGAGCGCGGGGAAATAGATCTTGAAGGTGGTCCCTTGTCCTATTTCGCTGTAACACATTATATGACCACCGTGCTGTTTCATGATTCCGTGGACCATTGACAGGCCAAGCCCAGTTCCTTCGCCGACGCCTTTGGTCGTGTAAAACGGCTCAAAGATGTGCTCTAGGGTGTCGTTATCCATCCCGGTGCCGCTATCCGTAACCATCAATCGAACGTAGCGGCCGCGTTTGACGTCAAAATGCGTTTTCGTATACTCCTCGTCGAAGGTGAAGTTGGCGGTTTCGATGGTCAATTTGCCTCCATCAGGCATGGCGTCCCGGGCATTTACCATAAGGTTCATCAGGATCTGGTCCACCTGGGTCGGATTGGCATTGATCGCGGCCAAATCCTCGGCCAGCAAGATCTGGATGTTGATCATCTTGGGGATGGTTCTTTCAATCATTTTCCGCAGTTCACTGATGCGGGAATTCAGGTTCAGGGGCTGAAGTTCGATCTCCGTCTTCCGGCTGAAGGTGAGCAGTCCCCGGACCAGATCGGCTCCCCGCTTTGCGGATTCGTGTATCTTCGTTAGATCAGGCCGGTAACGTTCAGGCAATTCTTTATCGATGAGAATGAACTCCGAGTATCCCAACGCCACCTGCAAGATATTGTTGAAATCGTGAGCGATGCCTCCGGCCATGGTCCCGATTGCTTCCATCTTTTGAGCTTGAAAAAGTTGCTTTTGGAGAATTCGTAGTTGGGTTACATCCCGAATGACGGCTAGACTGACCTTACCCCAGATAGGATCATCCCACGAGATTGCGTCGAGGAGCACGTTAAGAATAGTCCCGTCTTTCTTTACGTACTCATAAGGCACCTCGTTGGCTTCGCCGACCGTCCAGAATAATTCGATGACATTTCTAAGTGTGGCCCTTGATCCGGAGGTCATGATCGATTCAATGCTGGCCCCGATGATTTCAGCCCGATCATACCCTAATGTTTCGAGCCATTTCTTGTTGACATTCCTAATAATCGAACTCTGGTCTATAGAATGCATCATCACGGGAGTGTCATCGTAAATCCGGCGAAAACGATTTTCACTATTTCTTAGTTCCGCTTCGGCCTGTCGCCGGAGGACGATTTCCTTCTGCAAGGCCCGGTTGGCTTGCTCCAACTCGAGGACCTTTTTCTCCAGCTTGTGAATCAGAACTTCGCTGTATTCTTTGAGCAAACCCACTTCATGACCTTCCGGTGCCCGGTGTGGGGGCAATTCATCGGCGGATTTTTTGGATAAAACCTCCAGGATCCGGGCCATGAACGGTTCCGGCTCAACGGGTTTGATGATGAAGGCGTCCGCCCCCAGGTCCAGGGCTAAGCGTTCGTCCTTGGGCTCGGTGTAGGTGGCGGTATAAACAATGAAGGGAATCGTTTTGAGGCGGTCATCGGCCTTCCATTGACGCAGGAGCGTGTACCCGTCCATAACCGGCATCAGCAGGTCGGAGATGATCAGGTCAGGCAGTGCCTCTCGGGCTTTAATCAGCGCCTCAGCGCCGTGGCGGGCTTCGTCTACGACACAACTGTGACCTTGCAGGAGGACACGCAGCAGGTAGAGGTTCTCTTGCTTGTCGTCCACAATAAGGGCGCGGATCATGGGGTTGCCTCCTCACCGGGCGAGCCAAGAAAGCGCTCGACTTCGGCTACGAACGTCTCCGGATTGATGGGTTTCTCGATGTAGCCTTCCGCTCCTGCGGCTAAGACCTTTTCTTTGTCGCCGACCATGGCATAGGATGTAACCGCGACGATGGGAGTCGATTTGAATCGGGGATCGCTTTTTAAAGCGCGGGCCACGGCGTAACCGTCCATCCCCGGCAACTGGATGTCGAGCAAGATCAAGTCGGGGCTGACTTTGGCGGCTAATTCCAGGCCCAGCGAACCGGACACTGCGGAAACGACTTTATGGCCGCGCTGCTCCAGGAGGAAGGTCAGCAGATAGCGGTTTTGCTCATTGTCTTCGATAAGAAGTATTCTTGCTTTCATGAGTTGCTTGATCCTTGTAGCGGAAAGGTGAAGCTAAACGTGCTGCCTTTGGCCCACGTACTTTCGGCGCTGATATCGCCGCCCATCAACTCGGCCAGGCGTCGGCAAATGGCCAGGCCCAGGCCGGTCCCATCGTAATTTCGTGACAGACCGGATTCAATCTGCCGGAAAGGTTGAAACAAGGTCTTGAGATCATCGGACTTTATTCCTATCCCGGTGTCGGAGACGCAGAGCCGGACGGCGGTCTGCCCGGTCATCCCTTCCGGGGACTTGAAATCATAAACCAGTTCGGCCTTTAGCGCGACTTCGCCGTTATCGGTGAACTTGATGGCATTATTAAGCAAATTGAGTAGAATCTGTTCGACGCGGCGCTGGTCACCGACGGCTTCGTCAAGCCCAAGCCCGATTTGGGCCCGCAGAGCCAGACCTTTCTTTTCAGCCAGCGGGGTGACGATGCCTAAGACCTTGTTGATAGATGCACCCAGGTCGAACCGCTCTCTGGCCACTTCGAGTTGCCCCGCTTCGATCTTGGAGATGTCGAGCACATCGTTGATGAGGGCCAGCAAGTGGCGGGAGCTGGACCGGACCATTTCGAGCTGCTTGCTCTGTTCCGGATTCAACGGCCCGGCCAGCCCTTGCAGGATGATGCCGGTGAAGCCGATAATTGAGTTGAGCGGCGTGCGCAGTTCATGCGACATATTGGCCAGGAATGCAGATTTGATATGGTCGGCCGCCTCGGCCCGCTCCTTGGCCTGGGCCAGTTCCCCGGTCCGCTCGGCCACGATCTGCTCCAACTCCACCGCGTGCCGGTGAGAGGCCTCGTAAAGTTGGGAATTCTCAATGGCCAGGGCTAGCTGTCCGGTAACGGTTTCCAGGAGGCTCAGTCTGTGCTCCGATGGTTTAATTTCGGTGCGGGTGAACAGACATAATACGCCGACGCACCGGTTGGCCGTGACCAACGGGTAGGCTGCATGGAAATTAATCAGGTCTCCGCGAGTGGATTCCAATGTCGCGTAGGCCAGGACTTCCTCGCGGTTGCGCAGGATCACCGGCTTTAAGGTCCGGGCACACTCACCACACAGGCAGTCCCCTACCCTCACACTGCTGGTGACCAGGTCCGGGTTAGCCGCGTTGGAGACGGCCCTGGAGGCGGTCAATTCCAGTACTTCATCCGGTGCCACCAAACAGACCGTGCCACCCTCCAACCCGACCAGGTCCAGGGCCTCGTTCAACACCTGGTCTAGGACCGCCTTAAGATCCAGAAAGCCGGTGACGGCCGAAACAATCCGGTTGATGGCGCGCAGCTCCTCGTTCCTCTCCTTGAGTTCATCCTGGGCCTGTTTGAGTTCCGTGATGTCCATTCCAATGCTCAGGACCTCAACAATGTTTCCCTGGTCATCCGGCACTATTTTATTGGTCCAGGCTATCAGAACGTGCTCTCCGTTGCGCCGCATGTTCTCATTGACGTTTTGTTCGAAGGCTTTCGGATCCGCGCAAATCTTTTCCATTAGATCGCGCAGGTTACGGCCGTCGCTTTCGGTGGACGGCACGATGGTGTCCATCACATGGCGGCCCATTATCTCCTTGGCCGAGTAGCCGAAAAAACGCAGCCCGAACTCGTTGAGGAATGTAATGATCCCCTCGGAGGTCCAGCGCAAAATGATGCTGTTGGCAAGCTCCACAAGCTCGCGGTATTTTCGTTCGCTCTCCACCAGCCGTTCTTCGGCCTGCTCGTGCTCAACATGGGCGCGTAACGCGGTGATACCGTAGGCCAGGTCATCGGCCAGTTCAGTCAACAACCTGACTTCCTCATCACCGAAGGCGTCCGGCTCGCCGGCATACACATTCAACGCCCCGAAAACACGGTTGTCACGCTTCAGCGGCAGGGCTACGGAAGAGACATAATGCCGCTGCATGGCCGCTTTGCGCCAAAGTTCAAATGATTGCTCGACGGGGATGTGGCGGGCGACCACGGGCTGCCCGGTCCGGATGGCGGTGCCGGTGGGGCCGCGGCCGGTCTCGGTGTCATCCCAGGTTATGTGGGTGGCGCTGAGGTATCCGTCCTCAAGTCCGGCCTGGGCAATAGGGCGCACTGTCTTGGATTCATCCTGCTCAGCCAGGCCGAACCAGGCCATGTGATAGCCGCCTTGCTCGACCAGAATCCGGCAAACGCTGGCCACGAGGGTGGTTTCATCCTGAGTCCGGATCAGGGCCTGATTGCATTCGGTCAACGTCCTTAAGGCCCGGTTCAAACGCTGCAATTCCGCCTCGGTCCGCTTGCGGTCGGTAACATCCTCCAACGTAATCAGGTGTTCGCCTGTCCGGAGCTGGATGGGCCTGAAAAACACATCCTTTCTGGTCCCATCACCGCATGTGACTGTGAAGACTCTCGGCCGCTGGGTCCCAGGTCTGGCCTCATGCATATCGCTGATCCAGGTTGCGATCACCTCTTTCCGGTAGCCTGAGTCGGGATAGGCCCTTCTCATCCAGGCCGCCACATCAGGAAAATCTTCCGGATCATACCCAAACATATCGGCCACCTGAGGGCTGCAATAGCCAACCGCGCCATCTTCGTTGATGATTATCGTTCCGAACGGCACATTTTCGATAAGGGTCTGGAACTTCTCCTTGGAACGCTTCTGCTCGCTGATGTCTCTCACCCAGACCTGAATGCCGGGTTCTTCCTCAAAGTGGAACACCTTAGCCCTGATCTCGCCATCGAGCCCAGTTCCTTTTTTTGACTGGAGCCGGACTTCACACCGATCGGTTACGGTTTCTCCGCGTAACCGGGCCTGGGCTCTGGCCCGAATCATTGCCTGGTCTTCCGGGTGATATAGGATCCAGTGGTCCTGGCCAATGAGCTCTTCCGGTTCATAGCCGAGAATTTCATGCAGCCGGTTATTGGCGAAGACTATGGTGGTTCCTTTCTGCAAAAAGATTCCGTCGAAACTGTCCTCCACGAGCGCCCGATACCTCTGTTCGCTCTCTCTTAGGGCCTCTTGGGCCTGGTCACGCTCGCGCCCGCGGCGGTGGATCTTCCAGGCACCCACCCCGAGCAACAACAGAACCAAACCCCAGATAGCGCTTTGAACAAGCAGTTCCTCTCTCTGGTAAAGGCGGACCAGGGACATAACCATCCGGTCAATATGACTCAGGTTCAACCACAATACCGGTACGACCCCAAGCACCCAGACGACCGGGAGCGCCCAGATCCATGGTCTATGCGGCCTCCGACCTGCACCCGGGGGCACAAGAAAACGGATTGCATCGCGAGCAGTAATGGCCAACCGATGTTTTTTATTGGTTAATTTCATTAGATTCCGTTTTCTGCCACGATCAAAAGGCGATCAAAAGGGCTTTGGGGATAGGCGACAGCCGCATGGCTCCCTGGCGTCTTTTGGACCATCGGGTAACAGGGGTTGTAAGCCCAACTCCACGAAATTTTTATGGGGCCAAAATCATCCCTGCCCAAATGGCCTCCAAGTCAATCGGGTGCGGCTTTGCAGAGCAGTCTGTGTCTCAGAAGTGTTTTTAGTGCGTTCTCAAAACTCGGTTATCCAGGGCGGTCAATATGGGGTTCTGAGCCCAAACCGACGGAATTCGTCCAATGCGCCTAAAATGTCAGAATGAAATCTGTGACCTTTCGCTGCACGTGTCAATAAATGACATAATTAACTCTATTCTGACGCTGTGGAATGGCCAATCCTGACATCAGGTTAAGGTATACTTCAATCTGACAATATCCTTAGCGTGCTATTTTTTCCGTTTCGTGAGGTGACCCCATAGAGTGTATTTTGGGGGTTGCTAAGCACGGGGAGTAGGAGACTCGTGGCGTTTGCCTGCGTATCCATATCCGTCCATATCCGCAACTATAGACGTTAAGAAAAAGATTTTGGATATGGCATGGGGCAAATCCAGGCAGGCAGGGAGCCTGCGCCGCCAGAAATACAAATTCTTTTCCTGCAAAGCTATAGCTGCTTAGGTAAGGCCGGTGTATGGGGTCTATGCCTTCTTAGCCTCGGCAGCCAGGCACTTTTTGATGTTTTCCATAGTGTCGAAATAGACGTTCCAATATTCAGCGGTATTCACCCAGGGACGGACGACAAACTTAGTTTTGGTGTCATCAAATTCACTTAGGCCGATTGTTGGAATAGGATCTTTGAGGATACGGCTGTCGTTGGCCACCACGTCTTGAATGATGCTCTTTATTTTCTCCGGGTCACTCGCCATGGGAACACTAAACTCCATATCAACTCGGCGGCGGTCGTGGGCAGAGAAGTTGGTGACATTGTCTCCAGTGAGTTTAGCGTTGGGCACAATGATTTTCTTATTGTCCCCGGTTTTTAAAACCGTGGTAAAAATCTGTATTTCTTCCACCACCCCGTTGACCCCTGCCCCCTGAATTTGATCCCCCACTCTGAATGGATGGAAGATGATCATCAACACCCCCGCTGCAAAGTTAGCCAGGGATCCTTGCAAGGCTAAACCGATAGCTAACCCAGCGGCGCCAAGGACGGCCATAAAGGAGGTCGTCTGAACCCCAAGTTGACCTAGGGCAGATAGGACAACAAATGTCATCAGACCTACATAAGTCAGGCTTCCGGTGAAAGAAACCAGGGTCCGCTCTACCTTACCTTTGGTCATGATGTTCTGGATTAGTTTTCTTAAAAACTTGGCCACCTGCCACCCGATCACTAGGACGGCCAAGGCGGCGATAATTTTAACCCCGAAAACAGTAATTAATTCTCTAAGCTGGGCTATTATCTTGTCCATTTTTTTAATCCCCTTATTCTTTGGCGGTTGCCGGTGTATGCGGTGTGGTCATAATTATGGGAGACTTAATACCCCGTGTTGAGAACGACGGTTGGGAATAGCCTATGTTAGCAACTAAATGGAAGGACAACTATTTTATAATTATGGGTGAGTTTAAATAAACGGTTCTAAAGTTCCATAGGATTTGACCTCTCTGTCGCATCCCCAACAGCCAAAAAACTATGTTTCGAGTATCCGTTGTGCTTCATTAGAGTATACCCTATAGAGTCGCTTTTGCTGAGACACTTCTTCGTCTCATTTAGATTGACTTTTCATATCTGAGACGATACCTTGGCATGGTCTAAACTCTAATGAGACAAATGGTGCTGCGATGACACTTTATGGCTATGCCCGCGTTTCCACTACCGACCAAGACCTAACAATCCAAGAGCAGGCGTTACGTGCCGCTGGCTGCAGCGTGGTACGATCAGAAACGGCTAGCGGTAGCCAACGTGCTGGACGCACTGAACTGGATACGCTGCTCGAATTTTTGCGACCTGGCGATACCTTGGTAGTCACTCGTATCGACCGCTTGGCGCGTAGCATCAAAGATCTACAAGATATCGTGGTTGATCTCAAGTCACGGCACGTGACCTTGAAGGCAACAGAGCAGCCTATTGATACACATAGCGCAGCGGGAAAAGCTTTTCTCGATATGCTCGGGGTTTTCGCCGAGTTCGAGACCAATTTGCGTCGCGAGCGGCAACTCGAAGGCATCGCCGCCGCCAAGGCCCGCGGCGCATATCGAGGGCGGAAGCCGTCAATCGATACCGCGCTCATACGACGCCTGAGTATAGAAGAGGGCCTTGGTGCCACCGCAATTGCCAAACGCCTTGGCATAGGCCGCGCATCTGTCTACCGAGCTCTTGCCGACAAATCAGTGCATTTAGGTAGCACG
>JADFXY010000165.1:0-9502 GCA_015233355.1 Deltaproteobacteria bacterium
TGACATATCCCTTAACTTCTTTAGAGGCATGAAAAATCGGGGTGAAGGTGATTTCGGAATTAATTTCTTTGACATCCAGAATATCTACCCCGAACAGACGTCCGGACAGCCAAAAGGAGCAAAACTGCCGCTTCCTTTCCGTCTCAAAGACTTCATCGCTTCTGACAGCTTCCATCAAATAAGACTCCTTTCCGGTCACCTACCCTTTTTGCATAGCTTCAGCCACAGTAGTAAGGAGGAGCTCACGGTCAATTTTAGTCCTATACCAGTTGAATCCGACTTTTTTGGCTTTGTCCCGGTCTTCATCCGTATCCAGGGCCGTTAAGGCGATGGTCGAGACATCACGATTCTTTGAACCACTTCGAATCTTTCTTACCATTTCCCATCCGTCCATAACGGGCATATTGATATCGGACACCACCAGATCAAAATTAATTTCATTGAATTTATCCAGGCCGATCTGGCCGTTTTCAGCCATGACCACTTCATACCCGTCCGCCTCCAGATAGCCTTTGACCAGATGTCTGAAAAAGGAGGCGTCTTCCACCAATAATATGCGTCGCACCTGTTCCGGCGGCGGCGTCTTCAACCGGCGCTCAGAAAACCACTCCGGCTCTGCCTTTTCGATCAGCCGGTAGATATCGATAAACAAGGTCATGTGGCCCCGCAAGATATCCGTACCCAACAGGCCGTCTTCCATATAGCTTTCCGTATTCATGTCAATGGACGTCTCTTCGATGTCGATAATGCTGGACATTAAAATGCCGAATGGTTTCTTGATGTGTTTGGGCAAGAGCAGAAACATTTCCTCTCGTTCGACCGTGGGGTTGACATTCAGATGGTCATGCAACCGCAAAATAAGCGTGGATACCCCATCGATGGTCACGTATTCCCGTTGTCCCACCCGTTCAATCTTGGCGGCCTCGACCCGCTCCACCCGCTTGACCAACGGTAAGGCCACGGCAAATTGTTCCTCCGGTCCATTCTTGAACAACAAGACGGTTTGAGTTTCTTGATCATCTGCCCCCTTGTCGAGCTGGTCGATGATTTCTTCAGCCGCGCCCTCCAGAGAGATGCCCCCATGCTTGGCAATTCCCTCAATATCGAGGATCAAGGCCACCCGTCCATCGCCCATGACCGTAGCCCCTGAATAGATGCTCAAGGACTTAACCGCGGGATGCATGGGTTTGACCACTATCTCCTCGGTGCCGATCACCCGGTCGATGATCAAACCAAACCGGTTGGCCCCGACCTTCAAGACACAGAAGTTCAGCGACCGGGAAAAATGGACTTCCGAATCTTTCCCTGACTTCTTAACATTCAGATATTCCTGATAAGCTTGTTCATACGCCCGCCGATGGCTCTCCGAAATCTCGGCCCGGATATCCTCGGTAAAGGGTTGGGGCCGCTTCAAGATTTCCCCCAACCGGACCAGCGGCAAGAGCCGATCCCGAAGCCGAAACACTTCCTTATCTCCGGCATACTCGACCTTGGTCACCACGTCTTCGTCATATAAGCAGACCAGCTCTTCCAGATTGACCTGGGGAATGGCATATCTATATTCACCCATCATAACGATAAGACAGGGAATAATGGCCAGTGTCAAGGGCAGCCTGAGCAAAACCGCCGTCCCCTCGCCCGGTCTGGATTCCAGATCCAGGGTGCCGCCCAGTTTCTCGATACTGGATTTGACCACATCCATGCCCACGCCTCGGCCGGAAACATCGCTCACCGCCTCCACCGTGGAAAAACCGGGCAACAGGATATAGCTCAATATCTCCTTTTCGCTCAGTTGGGCCAGTTCCGCTTCCCCTTTGAGCTTTTTCTCCAGAATCTTCTTCTTGACCCTATCTGCGCTTATCCCCCGGCCGTCGTCTCTGATTTCAATGTTGATCTGGCCGGCTTCGTGGGAGGCCCGCAGGACAATATGCCCGGTTTCCGGTTTCCGGGATTTAGCTCGAACATCGGGCGGTTCAATGCCATGGTCACAGGCGTTCCGAATCAAATGGGTCAATGGATCGGCCAGGGATTCCAGGATGGTTTTATCCAGCTCGACTTCATTGCCATAAATAGTAATCTCGATCCGCTTGCCCAGTTTTTTGCCCAGCTCCCGGACGATCCGGGGAAATTTGCCGAACACATTCCCGATGGGCTGCATTCGGGTGCGCATGATGCTTTCTTGCAGCTCTGAGGTCACAATGTCGAGCCGTTGCACCACGGACCGGGCAACAGGATCTGTTTTATCCACGGCCAGCAATTGTTGATTCCGGACCAAGACCAATTCTCCGGCCAGCATCATCAGTTTGTCCAGAATATCTACCGTGATCCGAATGGTTCCCGGCCGATCCCCTCTGATTTTAGCGGCTGCGGCCAAATCCGCGTCCCGCTCCCCATTCACGGATTCGGGCCTGGCTTCCTGGTCTTCGCCTTCGGTATCCGGGTCAGGCATCTGATCCACATCTCCGGATAAGATTTTCTCGTCTCTGATCGTCAGTTGTTTTTTTTCAGATGAATCATGTATGGCGCTGACAAGTGCGGCCTGGGGGACTAGGGGAACAAGGGCCGTCATTGGTTTAGGAGCCGCTGGAGCAGGCATCGCCGTGGCTGCCGGCTGCATCCCGGCCAGGTTCACGTTTATTATATTGTCCGGCGATACTCCCGTGGCCAACTGAATGATATCCGGCTCGATAATGGAGGCGTACAACACTTCGTAGAGTAACGGGCCTGTGGGCAAGCCGGCCCGGAGGTCATCACCGGATGTTTCGATCCTGGCATCCACGATTTCCCCGGTGCTTAACAGGCCCTTGATCAAGGCCACCGGACTCTTGGCCTGTTGCTGAGCCAGGATATTCAAATCATACTTCAAGACATAGAGATATTTTTTGGTGACGGTTATATTTCTTAGGGTAAATTCGTTTACTTGAAAACCCAGATCACGCCCTCCGCCATTAGTCAGGGTCACATTGGTGTCGAGTTCAGTCTTGGTTTCCGGCGAGATTTCCTTGGCCAGCAATGCGGTCAGCCGGTCTCTAATTTCAGAGATGTCGATCTCGTTACTGTTCTCCACATCATCAAGCAGCGTGCTGAGCAGATCAACCCCGGCCAGTAGGGTATCGATGAACCGGGATTCGGGTTTGATATCCCCCGACCGCATCATCGATAACAACGTCTCCATATTGTGGGACAAGTCATTTATATTATTAAGGCCGATAAAACCGGCGCCGCCCTTGATGGAATGGATGGCGCGAAACACTTTGTCTACCAGGGTATAATCCGGGTTGTCCTTTTGTTTCTCCAAATCGAGAAAATCATCTTCAATGGTCTCTAAATGTTCTTTAGCCTCGGCCACAAACTCGTCAATCAACGATCTATCAAAATCCATCGAGTTATCTCCTTAAACTATCGACGCGCAGCTTGGGAGGTTTCATTAACTGTTACGGAGTACGAGTTAGGGTTACCGGTCTAGGTCACTACCCGGTAAGCCTTGTTCAGCCGGGTCATTTGGAATAAATTCACCAAATCCCGATTGGCATTTACAATCACCAGTTCAGACGGCGTCTTTTGTTTGGTCAACATTTTGGCGAACAAGATGAATACGGACAGGCTGACCGAGTCTATGTCTTCCACCTTGATTAGATCGAATCTATACCGGGCGTAACCCTGGTCAATTAAACTTACCAAGAGGGTTCTAAACTTATCCACTACGCTTGAGGTGACGTCCCCTGTTGGGGAGATGACCTGCCAGCCGTTTTCCTCCGCAATTTCAAAACCCGTTTCAGAGGTAAAATGAAAATATGCCGTAACCTGGCTTCCGGTCTTATTAAACACTATTTCATCGGCGAAGGCGTTGATTAACCCATATCCTCGGCTGCGGGGCTCAAGCGGGTCTTGCGGAATGGTCAAATCTACCTTCTTATGGTCAAATCCTGATCCTTCGTCCTCTACGGTTATCTTGAAGCGAGTATCCTGGAGGTGTTCCACACAGCAGGTGACCAGGCGTTCAATCACATTTTTATTGCCGTGTTCAATGGCATTGTTCAGCAACTCCCTCATAACCATATTAAAATTAGCCAGTTCTGAAATATCATGCTGTTTTAGATATTCAGCCGTGTCACGAACCACCCGATCCACCAGACGCATTTCAGAGGTAAGCTTAAAGGTGATTGAATGTTTTTCTTCATTCACATTAAACATGTTGTTCTCCTAAAATATTATACCACCGAAAGCCGAAGTCTCAATTCAGACGGCATCGATTGAAATTCTCTCCCGGCAGATTCCAAGCAAGCCTTAGTTCGCCCAACCAGACATCACGACGTCCATCCCGCCTATCTAATCTCCAAACCGACCAAGAGCATGTCATCGTGAGGTTTATTTCGACAAAAATCAAGTACATCCCGCCACATCGCATCTACCATCTCCGGGAAGGCGTGCTTCCGGTATTTATTAATCAGGTCGTCAAATCCCGCCTCGGAGAATTTGATTTTAGCCCCGGTCAAGCCATCAATCCAAAAGGCATCCACCAACCCGTCGGTATGAAGGAAAAAGCGATCCCCCGAAACCAGAGGAAAAGTACGGCTCTCAAAATCCACCTGATCACTTAACCCCAGGACATCGCCGTCGGTATAGACAGGCGTCGGCACAGCTAACTGATTCTCCAATCTAATCAGGGGGGGATGACCGGCCGTGACCACTTCCCCCTGTCTGGACACAAAATCCAAACGCACAAAAATAGCTGTGACCATACGTTCATTCTTGCCGTGCTCCAGTAACTGAGTATTTAAGATGCGGAAAAAATCCCGGCCGTCTTTTCCAATCCGGCTGTTTTCATCGAAAAAGGCCTTCAGCAAAACAGTATGGTATGATGCCCCCATGTCATGGCCGGAGACATCAGCCACCAATATGTCGCATCCCACGGCTGTCTTCCGGATGTCAAAAAAATCCCCACCCAGATCAGCCAGCGATTGATGCCGATAAGCAACATTGACCAGATCCATATCGGGTTGAACGTGAAGAAGACTTTGATACGCGTCCACTGCCAGATCCACTTGTTTTCTAAGCTTCTCAAAATTAAGCCGGTATGCCTCCAGTTCCCGATTCAAGCGGGCCTTTTCTTGCTCTATCTGAGTTGTCACAGCCTCGCTTTCAGCCTTAAGTTTCTCCGCTTTTTCCAAGACACCGGAAACTCGTTTGACCAATTCATCCGATTCAAACGGTTTGTCTAAGTATTCCGAGACACCTTTGCGCATTAGTTCGATGACGATGTCCTTATCCCCGTAACCGGTCAGAACCAGGATGGGGATGGATATTTTCATTTCTTCCAACCGATCGATCAATTCAAGACCGGTCAAGCCCGGCATCTGAATATCTGAAACGAGGAAATCAATCTGGTCAGGTGAATCCTTAAGATTAACAATCCGGTCAAGCGCTTCCTGGCCGTTCTCTACCGAGGTCACCCGGTACCCTGCCGTTTTCAGAACAAAACTAACAGTCATATTTGTGGTTTTTTCATCTTCCGCCACCAGGATGTGCCGACGTTTCATTTTTTCTCCCCGCTTATTTGTCTTCGAGTCACAGGGGGTGCCCCGGATAAATTTGCATCCATAAAACATGGTGTGAATTTAATAGTAATGACTATCGTTATCAATCAATTTTCCATCACAAATCTGCAATCCTGAGATTATCACAAATCTCTTTTCGGCACCAGACAAAAATAGACCGGCCATGACCAGCCATTTTTCTGTGATACACAAGGTTTAAAAAAACAACCAGTTAGCTACCATTACTTGTGGCTGTGCTGATCGTCTTTAACGAATATGTGGAACAAGTAACTAGGAACAAACATCCAGAACGAGCAACAGGCAACAAGGTGGCCCTTCGGGTGCCCCAAAGAATTTACACCTTTTATGATAAGAATATGATAGAAAAAGGTTAAGCGAAAACACAAAGGGACCTCATCAAATTTTATCTTTACGACGAGCGAACCATCGGGCATCCTGCGGCTCACCAGTTCCCGGCCAGACCGGCATGAAAGGCGGACCATGCGCAGAATCTTTTATTTTTGCCCTGATTTTTCTCTACCATCCGGCGGCACCAAGCTCCTCTACCGGCATGTGTTCCAACTGAACCGGTTAGGATTCAACGCCGCTATTGTTCACCAGGCTACGGGTTTTGTTCTGACCTGGCATGGGTATCAGGTCCCGGTCGTCTGGCTGGACGGCAAACCAGGATTCACTCAAGAGGATATCTTGGTTTTCCCAGAAGGAATGACCGATTTCATCAAGGCGACCCGGCAGGCTGGAGTCACGCGGGTAATCATTCCACTCAACTGGTCTTATATTTACCGGTGTCTGCCTCCGGGGGAAGACTGGACTGACTATGGCGTTACACAGGTGATTACCCCTTCACCAGTGATCAAAGAGTTTGTGGAATGGAGCATGGGCCTGCCTGTCACTCTGATTGACGACTACATTGATACTGTTCGCTTTTCCTTCCAACCTGAGAAAAAAATAAATAAAATTGCTTACATGTCCAGGAAATCGGCCGTCGGGGATATCCTCCGCCGCATTCTGGAGAGGAAACCAGGTCTGGTCACGTCTTACCAGTGGGCCAGACTGCAGGACCTGAACGAGGACGAGTATGCCCGCCAACTAATAGAGTCAAGAATATATCTGACAGCGAACCCCCAGGAAGGAGCCAATATCTCTGTTTTGGAGGCCATGTCGGCCGGGTGCCTGGTCATTGGTTTTGCCGGTGTGGGCGGAAATGCCTTTATGGTTGGCCAGGGCAAACAGCAGAATTGCTTTCTTGTTGAAAATGAGGACTTGTTAGCCCTGGGCAAAACGCTGGAGGCAGTGGTGACGGAGATGGCCAAAGACAATCACTGCTTTGATCAGATTATCCGTAACGGCATGGCCACCGCCGGTCAATTCCGGGACCTTGACCGGGAAGCAGCTTCCCTCAAGCGTTATTTCGAGTCTCTTTAGGGGAGCAACCCATGAGTTCAAAACCGAGTCCCAGCGGACGCCCGGGATACCTGATCAAACTACCGCGGCTGGGTTATAAAACCGCCTGGGATCTGCAAAAAAGAATTCACCAGGGAGTGGTTGCCAGGGATACGGCCGCCTTTATCCTGATTCTGGAACACGATCCGGTCATCACCCTGGGACGGCACGCCGGGTGGGACAATGTGCTGGCATCGCCAGACCGGTTGATGGAGCTGGGCATCGGATGCGAAAGGGTGGAACGTGGCGGCGACGTCACCTACCCGATCTGCCGGCCGGCCGCATCCTACCCCATCTTGAATTTAGGTCTAATGGGATGGGGGGTGAAGGAATTCGTCCGGCGATTAGAAGATAGTATTATAAATACGTTAGCTGATTTTGACCTGCCGGCCGGCCGGAAGACCGGATATCCCGGGGTTTTTGTCGGCCCCAGAAAGATCGCCTCGCTTGGGTTGGCCGTTCGGCATCGGGTTTCCTTTCACGGCTTGGCCTTAAATTGTGATCCGGACATGTCCCATTTCCAATTGATCCGGGCCTGCGGCCTGGCGGACATACAAATGACCTCCTTGACAAAGGAACTGGGGCAATGCCCGCCTGTTGAGAAAGTCCAGTCAAGATTGGCGGCGAGACTGGGGCAGTCTTTGAATCTTGATTTGAATGAAATAACCCTTTCAGCTTTTGAAGGTTATCTAGACCAATCCCCGGTCAAACCATATCATTCAGAAAAAAAATAACATATATAGATGTGAGACATTGAGGGAATAGGACGGCTTGTCTTGCATTAACAGTCTGAGATTAATTGCCATATTCAACCACAAAAATATTTTTGGGTTCTTTTTTTCTTTCTCTGGGTCTTGGGCCTTGTGTTTTTCACGGGCCGTCGGGGATTGCCTGTCAAGGATTTGTCCTCTTTTCTCGTCCGGCCCCCCAAAAAAAGCTTGTTTTTTGGCAATAATTGGCTTAAATTAGCCCCAGCTATGTCAACCACCCATCATCCCATCAGGAGAAAAAATGCGGCACTTTGACCAGACGGCTTATCTAAATGAAATTGAATTTTGCCTGGCAGAACGCGATGAAATTAAGCTGGCCGCCGTGCTTCAGGAATTTGGCCAGGTGGATAAAGAGACCCAATTAACCGCCCTCGACTCCGTTCGGCAAAGCGACTCCCCCCTGGCCCTGCCTATGTTGGGCCGGTTCGCCTCCCGGGAGGGTCTGGACGATGATGTCAGGCTGAAACTTTACCTGACCTTGATCGAGATGTTCTATGATCATCACCAGATACTGCTGAAGATATTGGCCGACGATAGTATCCCGATAAAGACCATGTTTATTGAAATCGCCGGGGAATTCCAACTCGACGAAGCCTTGCCCATAATCAATGATATCCTCAAAACGTCATATGTGACATCCGAACTTAAAGCATGCCTAGTCGCCCTGGGCCACCTGGGCAGCCCTGAAGCCGTTTCATATTTGAATGAATATCTTTATGCAGGTGATAAACAACTGATTACCGCAGCGATCAACGCCATGGCCGAGGTTCGTGGGGATTTAGCCATAGCCCGGTTGGCCGATTCTCTTGGCCGGAACAATGACACCGACGGTTTGATCCTTGAGAAACTGGCCAAAATCCAAACTTCTTTAGCCATATCAAAGTTAATCAACCTGTTGGGGTCCACCTCTGTTTTCCTGCGGAGCAAAGCCAAGGCCCACTTGCTGGAAATAGGGTCCAGGGTCCTGCCGCTGTTGTTTACCAACCTGGAGAAAACCGACCCAGACCTGTTGGTCCACACATTAAACGTGATTGGCGACATCGGCGACGTGTCGGCCATAACCCCCATCTTAAAGTTCCTGAAAAAAAATCCGGAAGATGCCAATGTCCGGTTTGCCGCTTATGAGGCCTTGGGAAATCTACCCACAGCCCGGGCCATTATGGGAGTTGTAAATGGACTGATGGATTCCAACCACCACGTTCGGGTGGCCGCGGCCGGAGCGGTGGAAAGGAATCTCTGTCCCGCCCTGGTCGTCGGCTTAAAAAACATGATAAGATCCCGCGTGGCCGAAGTGGAAGGGATGGCTTCGGCCATATTAGACGCCCGAGCCCAGGGTGTTTTCTTATCTCTGTCAGATGATAATGAATTCATTAAAGACTCCAGGCAATACCTGATTAACGCCCAAGACCAAGATGCCGTCGCTTTTTTTGTCGAATTGTGTTCTTCTGTAGGGCGGGAGGACTTGTTACACGGAGTAGTCGAAGAGGCGGCGAAGAAAATGGCCCAACCGGCCACCCGGCCTCTGGTCTACGCGGTAGACGACTCCAAGATGATGCTTAGAATTTACGCCACCAAGTTGGCCCAATTGGGCTATGAGGCGCATGTATTTGAGTTCCCGAGGCAAGCCTTGGAATCCATGTATACCGTAAAACCCCGGATTCTCCTGACCGACTTGAATATGCCGGATATGACCGGAATAGATTTAACACGCGCAGCTAAGACTGAGGCATC
>JADFXY010000166.1:0-445 GCA_015233355.1 Deltaproteobacteria bacterium
TGGAAGGAGCGGAAGCCTTTGACCAACTGGTCCGGTCTCCCGTCCGGGTTTTCATGGTGGCCGAAAAGGGCCGATTTGACCGAATGCAGAAGCTGTCACCCTTGCCCTTACATATCCTGGCCAGGAGCGGAGACAAGGTGTTGTTCAGCAACCGAAGAGGATAACAATGGCTATTCGTTATGTCCCGCTGATTTTATTAGGTGTCTTACTCAACGCCGTAGCCCAAATTCTGATGAAGGCGGGGATGATCAAGATAGGTCACTTTGAATTCTCCCTGGCCAATCTGGTTCCAGTGGGGATCAAAACCTTTACCAGCCCTTATGTCTTGGTGGCCTTGGCCTGCTACGTCATCAGCGTCCTGGTCTGGTTGGCGGCATTGTCCAAGGTGGAGGTAAGCTACGCCTACCCGCTGCTGAGTATCGGCTACATCGTCACTGCTCTATAT
>JADFXY010000166.1:559-1703 GCA_015233355.1 Deltaproteobacteria bacterium
AAAAATGCGAGTTTCGAGTTGCGTGTTACGGGTTACGGGTTGCGGATTGACGGGCAAGATCATTTCTCTTTGGCGAGGCAATCGGCCGAATTTCTGTGAAATAGGCACGCAACTCGTAACACGCAACGCGTAACCCGTAACACGTAACTCGAAACCCGCAACACGCAACACCTGATGGAGTCTCTGCATGGAAATAGAAGATAAGCCCGGGGTATCCGCTCCGGCCACGGGTCCTGAGACGAAGACGCCGTATGTCTCGCTGGTGATTCCCGTGTACAATGAAGAAGAAAATTTAATGGGTTTGCATCAACGAATCAATCAAACGATGCGGGATTACGGCCGAAATTATGAAGTAATTTTTGTAGATGACGGAAGCGCCGACCGCTCGTGGTCCCTGCTTAATGAAATTTTCGAGTTAGACAGAGAGCATGCGGTCATTGTGCAGCTTAACCGGAACTACGGCCAGCACCTGGCCATTATGGCCGGGTTTGAGAAAACTCGGGGGCAGATCATCGTCACACTGGACGCGGACCTGCAGAATCCGCCCGAAGACATCCCCAAGTTGGTGGCCAAGATTGAGGAAGGTTACGATACTGTGGGCGGCTGGCGGGGGAATCGTCAAGACTCCTGGCTGCGCACCCTGCCGTCGCATCTGGTCAATCGGGTCATGGGGGCCAGTATCGGCGGGGCAATCCGCGATTCGGGATGTATGCTTCGGGCCTACCGCAGAGAAATCATCGATCAAATAAATAAATGTCCGGAAGCCACCAGTTTCATTCCGGCCCTGGCCAACAGCTTTGCCGGTCGGATCGCTGAGATCGAGGTGGGGCACAGCGCCCGGGAGAAAGGCCGGTCCAAGTACAACTTATTCAGACTGATTCAACTGAATTTTGATTTGATGACCGGATTTTCCCTGATTCCGATTCAAGCCGTCAGTTGGGCCGGGGTGATTATCGCTATCCTGGGCCTGGCCTTTGCCGGGTTCTTGTTTCTCCGGCGTCTCATCATCGGCCCAGAAGTT
Organism: Deltaproteobacteria bacterium; assembly: GCA_015233355.1. GTDB lineage: Bacteria > Desulfobacterota > JADFXK01 > JADFXK01 > JADFXK01 > JADFXK01. Next base: position 1,581 of record JADFXY010000166.1, read on the forward strand.
GAGGGGATGTTTACTCTTTTTGCCATTCTATTCTTTTTTGTGGGCATCCAGATCCTGGCCCTGGGCATGGTCGGCGAATATGTCGGCAGAATTTACCGTGAAGTCCGGGGCCGACCTAAATAC
>JADFXY010000166.1:1716-9470 GCA_015233355.1 Deltaproteobacteria bacterium
GCTGCGGCAGGATGTGTCAAGCCGGGGAACGTGTGAATAACCTCATGTGATCATGCTTTTTCTTGACTGACAGAATCCCATAAATTAATCTTACAGAGTGGTTATATGCGCGTAATTGTCATGGGTTACCACAATATTGGGTGTGTCTGCCTGAAAGCTCTGATCAACCTGGGGGCCGAAGTGGCGGCGGTGATTACCCACGCCGACGACCCCAGCGAGAACCTGTGGTTCGGGTCGGTCAAAGATACGGCCATATCGCACGGTATTCCCGTCTTTCTGCCCGATGACCCCAACACGCCTGAATTTATCGATCAATTGGCCAGGCTGCAACCGGATTTTCTCTTTTCTTTCTATTACCGCCTGATGTTAAAACCGCAACTCCTGGCCGTGCCGACCCGGGGCGCCCTAAATCTCCATGGGTCATTGTTACCGGCCTATCGCGGCCGGGTGCCGGTCAACTGGGCCTTGATTAACGGGGAGACCAGGACCGGGGTGACCCTGCATTATATGGACGTCAAGCCTGACCGGGGAGATATCGTGGCCCAGAAGGCGGTGGACATAGATATCCGGGACACGGCCTTCACCCTGTTCGGCAAGATGACCGATGCGGCCGAAGAATTAATCTCAGAAACCTATCCCTTACTTGTCCAGGGAACTGCCCCGCGCCTACCCCAGGACCAGACCAAAGCCTTTTACTGCCGCGGCCGCCGCCCCCAAGACGGGGAGATCAACTGGCCGCACCCGGCCATACGGATCTACAACCTTATCCGGGCCGTCACCCATCCTTACCCCGGCGCCTTCACCTTTCGAAGAGGCCGAAAACTCTTCATCTGGACGGCAGAGCCTCCCCTCCCGGGCGATCAACCCCAGTCCCGATCATGCCTCGACACGCCGGCGCCATCATCCCGGTCGGACCAGGCGCTAGTTGAGCCATCAATTAATCCCGGCCGGATTCTGGCCGTTGACCCAGCTTCCGGACTGGTTGTAGCCACCGGTCAGGGCTCCCTGGTGGTCACCCGTTGCCAAATAGAAGGCGAGCCGGAATTGGGCGTCCTGGAAATGGTTGATAAATTATCGGTGACGGTGGGCGAGGTCTTGGGCTGATCCAAGGATATCTTTACTTTAAATATCATTTACGATAAGTTGTTGATCTCGTCATCTGGTCTTTGGGACGTAAGCCAGGCCGGGGATTCAATAAACCAACCTAAATTTTGGTTTGCTTTCCGATGAAGTCCGGCCGGCTGACGGGTTGATTTCTTGTTGACCGGAGCCAGGGTGACATCCAAGTTCTTTATTGAATAACATATGAAGATAAATATAGTTTTTTTTATCTCGAAACAAATTGCCTTTTCATGATAATAAAAGCACAAAAGTGAGATTCGTAACCAAAATTCGGAGGAGTAGGAAATGAATCAAAAGAACATATTCAAAATGTTAATGGGTTTCTTTTTGATGTTTTGGTGTTTCGACATAGGGTATTTCGGGTCTACGGTTGGGGCGTATGACTTGCCCGCCACCGGTATTACCAAGTGTTATGACGCAGAAAAGGAAATCCCTTGTCCCAATCCGGGGGAGTCTTTCTATGGCCAGGACGGCAATTATAAAAAAGGCGCGCCATTGTCTTACAAAGACAACGGTAACGGCACGGTGACGGACATCAACACCGGCATGATCTGGCAGCAGTCCGATGACGGTAAAAAGCACACCTGGTCGGACGCATGCGAATACTGCAAAAAATTGAAATTAGCCGGACATTCCGACTGGCGCATTCCGACCGTTGATCAGCTTGGATCCATTGTCGATTTCAGCAGACTGGATCCGGCGATTAATACCATTTATTTTAAGGGGCAATCCGGATGGTTCTGGTCAGGTAGTTACAATCACGACGATTCCAAGGGCGCCTCCGTTGTAAGCTTTTTCAATGGCGGCCTGGGATACTATGGTCGAACCGGGTTACTTGCAGTACGCTGCGTGCGCGGAGGCGGATCATTTGTGTCATCGTTTGTTGATAACCATGATGGTACCGTCACTCAAAACATTCCAAACAAAGCCGGCCTAATGTGGCAGCAAGATCCCAACAGCAAAACCAGCAACTGGCAAGATGCTTGCGAATACTGTAACAAGCTGAATCTGGGGGGAAAGAAGGATTGGAGATTACCCAATATCAGGGAATTGGAGACTATAGTCGATAGAAAGGGGAACAATCCTCTCATCGATTCAAGTTTTTTTTGTGAATCAGGATATTACTGGTCAAGCAGCACTCTCGCCGACATGCCTAATACCGCCTGGCTCGTGAGCTTCGGTGCAGGCTTACCGTATTCCCTTTCGAAAGGCACTACGAATTTCGTTCGTTGCGTTCGAGATAGGCCGTAGCGTCAGCTTAACCTGATCATTATGAGAAAGATGGAGGCAGGAGCATACTCGCCCTGCTTCCTGTTTACATCACGAATAATGAGTAACAAACGATATTGGAGTGGTCATGATTCTTGAAGGCATTTGGTCCAGACGATTACGATCTTATACTCTATTCGCTCAGGTGACTCTGTCCGTAATTCTTATCTGCTTAATGTTGACCGCGTCTGTTGGTTTATGCCTGGAGACAAAAAAAGCCAAACCGAATTCCGCCCTGCTGGACACCGGCCTGGTCTATGCAGCCGGGCACCGGCCCAATTTCATCTTCAAGGCCCACCTCAATGGGGCCGGCTTGATCGGCGTCATCGTTATGGCCCAGTACGGAAATACCGTATCCGTCTTTCTGGGTCAACCGGACGGCACCTTGAAGAAAATACAGGACATGAAGATAGGAAGATCGCCAAGAGTGATCACCGGCGCTGACTTCTCCGGCAGCGGATTTATCGACCTGGCCATAGGGGACGAAGCCACTGGAGACATCTACATCCTCAAGGGCGATGGCCAGGGAGGATTCAACCAGACAGCCGCGATTAAATCCGGCCCGCCTAAGGGCCTGGCCGTGGCTGATGTCTCAGGTAACCAGCATAAAGACATACTGGTCACCAAGGCCGCCGGCGGAATGCTGGTGTTGGTTGGAGACGGCCACGGTGGTTTCAAGCCCGGCCCTGAATTCCCGGATAAGCCGGGAACCAGTGGGGTGGTGGCCCTGGACATCAATGGTGATGGTTTGACCGGAGTGGTCACCACCAATCCTTTTGAAGGACACCTGTCCATATACGCGGGCCAAAAAGGCGGGGGGCTAAAGTTATTAGGAAATATGCCGGTAGCAAAAGGATGCAACATGATTTCCGCCGGTGATTTAGACGGTGATGGGCGTCCCGACCTGGCCCTGGTCAACATGTATTCCGGCGAATTGTCGGTACTGAAAAACCTGGACGGTGGAAAATTTAAATCCTTTCCGAATGTGCCGGCACTGAAATCCGTCTATTCCGTGGATATCGTCGACGTTGACCGGGATGGTCACCTGGACCTGGTTATGGCTCAAGAGAATGATCAGGTAACCATCTTATTCGGAGACGGTCGAGGCAAATTCCCACGGCAGACCTCTGTTCAGGTATCCAGAAGACCGGTGTACGCCACAGTGGCCGATACCAACGGCGATGGGATTATGGACTTGCTCACGGCCAGTCACGGGTCAGATTCCATTAATCTATTCCCCGGACTCGCTCCAGGTCGGTTTCAGGCTCCAACCAGGTTGCCCACCAAATACAAACCACAGTCCGCGGCCGTGATCGACCTCGATGGAAAAGGAACGCTTTCTTTAGTTACAGCCGACTATACCCAGTCCGGGTTATCTTACTACCGGGGTCGGGACGACGGCAGCTTCGAGTATCTGGCCTCTTTGCCGGCCGAAGCGGGGACAACGGAAATAGGTGTGTTGAACATCAAAGGCGATAAACGGGCCGGCCTGATGGTCGTGAATAAGCTGGCCGGGACTATGACCGTACATCTGCCTCGTCCGGATGGACTGCCCCAGTTGACTAAATCCTATCCTGCCGGACTAAATCCGGTGGCGATCGCCACTGGAGACCTGAATGGAGATGGTAAGACCGATGCGGTGATCGTAAACCGCTCCGCTACCGTGCATCTGTTCTGGGGCAAAGGTGACGGGACATTTGAACCGCAGGAAATAGAGTTTAAAGGCAGCTCCATGACCGCGGCGGCCACGGCTAAACTAGCCGGTCATCGGGGCTCCGTGGCCATCTTAGCTGATGAAAAGCAAGCCAAATTGGCGGTAGTATCGTTTGACTCAAATCACCGGATAAGCGCCACCACCTGGCTTAATCCAGGCAGCATCCCGACCGCGCTGGCAGTTGGCGATTTAAACAAGACCGGCCAGGTAGATATTGTGTGCTGTCACCAAGCTGATGCCGGCTTAACGGTTTTCCCGGCCGACGGCCGGGGCGGATTCAAGAAACCGGTCAAATACTTCTTGGGCTTTGCCCCTGGTGAGGTCTTAATCACGGATGTTACCGGCCAGGGCCATGCGGATCTGGTCGTATCCGGCTCAGGCGGCGTGGTCGCCATCTTGACTAATCGGGGAGACGGCACATTCAATCCCCCCCAGTTTCTCGCAGTGTCTTGTGACCTGAAAATGCTCAGATTCATCAAGCCCCCTGTATCTGGGCGGGCCGGCGGAGTTCCTGGACGAATCATTGTCGGAAGTTCGGAAGGCAGCTTTCTATCCCTAATCGGGTTGAAGCCGCCGACGGAAGCTCCCGCGTTGAAACCGACGACGAAGGTTCCAGCAGAGAACAACCAGAACAAAGGTGACTCAAAGGTGAAATAGACTGGGACGCCTGAGGCATTCCGGCCGTCAAGGTAGTGGATATTTTCGGCAACGACACCATGAAGATTGTCGAGATCAATGTGGAGTCAGGCCATGAAAAGAGACGACGTCCTCGCCATACTGCGAAAATTTAAACATGATTACGCTAAGAAATACGGTATTCTGGAGCTTGGGGTATTCGGGTCGACGGCGCGCGATGAGGCCGGGGAAGACAGCGATGTGGACATCTGTATCAAGACCGAGACGCCCAATCCGTTCACCCTGGTACATATCAAGGAAGATATTGAAGGACTGATTCGGAAGCAGGTCGATATCGTTCGAGTGAGCGAAAAGATGAACCCTTTCCTTAAGGAACGGATAGAAAGAGATGGACGCTATGTTTGACAAAAATCTTGTTCTATCCATACTCCGCCAGATTGATGCCGCTCTCCTTTTTCTTCAAACCTCTTGCCGTTTTTCCAGTAGATGATATAATGAATCGTTCCGACGGCCCCGGTTCCGATGATATGAAACACCGGGGTATTTTTTTTGGGTAATATCAAGCCTCAGAGCAGGAGCCAGGTTGATGAAATGGACAATCCTAGTCGTCGATGATGAAAGCAGCCATCGCGCCATGATCCGGGCTCATTTGGAGGCGGAAGGATATCAGGTCCGGGAAGCCGGGACCGCCCAAGAGGCCCTGGATGTCCTGGGCAAGGAACATTGCGACCTGGTCTTGTCCGACATCCGGATGCCCCAGATGGACGGGATCACCGGCTTGCAGAAGATCATGAGCCAGGACCCGGCCCAACAGGTGATGATGATGACGGCCTATGGGAGCATCGAGTCCGCGGTGGAATGTTTGAAGATGGGCGCGTTTGACTATATCCAAAAGCCGCTGGACATGGAAGAAGTCCTCATTAAAATCAAGAAAGCTTTGGAATACCGGGGGCTAAAAGAGGAAAATCGACTCCACCGGGAACAATTAGAGAATAAATTCAATCTCAAAAACCTGGTCGGGTCCAGTCCGTCCATGATGCAGGCCCTAGAGACCATGCTCTTGGTGGCGGCCACTCCATCCACCGTTTTGTTGCTGGGTGAAAGCGGGACAGGCAAGGAGGTGGCGGCCAATGTCATTCACCAGAATAGCCCCCGCCGCGACCGGCCGTTTGTCAAAGTCAACTGTGCCGCTCTGCCGGAGACTTTGCTGGAAAGCGAGCTGTTCGGTCATGAACGGGGGGCTTTTACCGGGGCCGTGTCCCGCCGCAAAGGCCGATTTGAAACCGCCGACGGCGGCAGCATTTTTCTAGACGAAATCGGCGACATGTCCTTGACCACCCAGGCCAAGATGTTGCGTGTGATTCAAGAACGCACCTTTGAACCACTGGGCAGCAGCATCCCCATTGAGGTGGACGTCAGAATTATCACCGCCACCAACAAGGACCTTGAGGCAGCCGTGGCCCAAAACGAATTCCGCCGCGACCTGTACTACCGGTTAAACGTGGTTCCCATCCATCTCCCTCCCCTCCGGGAGCGGTGGGAAGACGTCGTCCCGCTGGCCGAGCATTTCCTTCACCTGGTAAACCTGAAAACAGGGAAAAAGATCAAGGGGTTTGATTCTAAAGTTATTGAATATTTTAGGGCCTATGAATGGCCGGGGAACGTCCGAGAATTGGAGAACGCCGTGGAGCGGGGCGTAATCATGACCCGGGGCGACCTGATTACCCTGGCGGAACTACCCCAAGCCATAGCCAGGATCAAACCGCCGGCCAAAGACGGCTGCATTACGGTGACCCCAGGGACGCCCATCCGAGACATGGAACGGGAACTGGTCATTGCGACTCTGGAACACACTTCTGGGAATCGCACCAAGTCAGCCCAATTATTGGGCATTACACGAAAGTCTCTTCAAAACAAAATCAAAGAATACGGCCTGGACCTGTAGTTGGAAAAGTTGCGTGTTTCGGGTTCTGGGCTCTGGCTGCGGATCTATGGCATTGACTTAAGGCATGATATGTGCCACCTTAAGGACACGGCCTCAGCCTCCTAAGTCAATCGTCCATAACAAGAATATTCATCCCCACAACATCTTTAAAAGATTGCGACTTAGGCCCGAACCACGCAATCCGGCGCCCGGATCTATTATATTTTGGAGGTATTTTTTGGAAACTGTGTGTATTGAAGGGGTCGAGCTTAAACTCTCACACCCCGATGAACTTCAGTTAAGTTGGGTGGGACAAGATGAAGTGATGTATCAACTCCTGGCCGCCTGGCTTCGAGTCAGCGAGGATGATGTGCCTTTGAACCCGCGGCTGTTGGGGAAACCTGGAGTCGGCAAGACGACTCTGGCCTATGCCGCAGCCAAGAAGTTGAACCAAGAAGTTTATATTTTTCAAGCAACGATGGACACCAGGCCGGAAGATCTATTGGTCACCCCGGTCGTGTCGGATCAAGGCAAGATTCGTTACGTGGCCAGTCCCGTGGTCACGGCCATGCTCCGGGGCGGAATTGTTATCTTAGACGAAGGCAATCGGATGAGCGAAAAGAGTTGGGCTTCATTAGCGCCGCTTTTGGATCATCGCCGTTATGTCGAGTCCATCGTGGCCGGGATCAAGATAAAGGCCCATCACAACTTTAGACTGTGCGCCACCATGAATGACGACGCCTCCACTTACGATCTGCCCGAATACATTCATTCCCGCTTGCAACCGCAGATTTGGATCGAATTCCCGGAAAGAGAAGAGGAACTTAAGATTATCAGACGGAATCTTCCCTTCGCTGATAACCGGATTCTGAACTATGTCGTCGATTTCCTGCAACTGGCCCACGCGTCGGACGAACGTTATACCGTTAGAGACGGCATCAATACCGCCCGCTATGCCATGAAACTGATGCAATCATTGGCGGAAAGGCAGATCAAAGCCATCGGCGGCGATAAACCCGTCCAAGACCCGTATCAGGCCCTGCAGCAATCCATCCGCCTGATTTTGGGCGATGAGGCCACCACCTATTT
>JADFXY010000167.1:0-394 GCA_015233355.1 Deltaproteobacteria bacterium
TGGTGGTCCGGTCAAATTCGGCCATAAATTCGTCTTGAGCTCTTTCCAAGAACCCCAGTGCCTTAGTCAAATTTCGTTTGAGAAGGGCAAAATCCCGGCCCACGTATAGATGCGAAAAATCAGTGAATAGTCGTTCCAGTTCCTGGTTGGATTCCAGCAACACCTCAGGATCACATTTATCGACGTTGGCGCAAAGGAGTAAGGCCATCAACCCGAACCTCGACTCGACAGCGGCAAAAAAATCATCGGCCCTGTTTTGGCTGTTGTAACCCAGCTTGAGATTCAGGTTGCCGCCAAGCGGCAACAGAAGCCTGGGATTGGTCAGAAACACCTCCAGAACCTTGACCAGGACCGAGAATCTATAACGGAAAGGCGGAGTTGTCCCGTAGCGCAA
>JADFXY010000167.1:529-930 GCA_015233355.1 Deltaproteobacteria bacterium
TGAAAATGGGGCCGGACAGGGATGATCCGGCAATATCACCCAAGACTCCCCGACACCGCCAAAGCTCATTGTGTCATGACTAACATACACAAGATCGTGGAGTTTATGACCGGGTTTATGACCGGATCGACTAGCCCCGGGGTTAGATAAGGCTTATATCATATTTCGATGAAGGCGGGTATCTTTTTTCAAAACGACCGGGCAGGAAAGGTTTGAAGAACAAGCAAAAAATAAAAAGGGGCCAGAAATTCGGCCCCTCCAATGGTGCGTAACAGACCGGATTATACCGGTAAGTTAATGATTAATACATGTCGCCGCCGGGAGGCATTCCAGCCATGCCGGCGCCTTTGTCGTCCTTAGGCTTTTCAGCGATCATCGCTTGAGTGGTCAACAATAAGCCG
>JADFXY010000167.1:1011-9466 GCA_015233355.1 Deltaproteobacteria bacterium
ATACTTGCCGGATTCAGCGTTATATCCAAAATCATCCTTGCCGTCTTTGACCTTAGCCACGACCACGGAACCTTCGACGCCGGCATTGTTGGCAATCTGCCGGACCGGTTCTTCCAGGGCCCGCTTAATTATATTCACACCAAGCTGGAGATCGCCATCGAGTTTGAGGCTCTCCAGTTTGGGGAGGCAGCGAATCAGAGCCACACCGCCGCCGGCCACGATTCCTTCTTCCACTGCGGCCCGAGTGGCGTTAAGGGCGTCTTCGACTCTGGCTTTCTTCTCTTTCATTTCGACTTCGGTGGCTGCGCCGACGTTGATCACGGCCACGCCGCCGATGAGTTTAGCTAACCGTTCCTGTAACTTCTCCCGGTCATAATCGGAAGTGGTCTCTTCAATCTGGGCTCTGATTTGACGGACGCGGCCTTCGATGGCGCTCTTGGAGCCGGAACCGTCTACGATGGTGGTGTTATCCTTATCGATCCGGATGCGCTTGGCCTGGCCCAGGTCTTTGAGCGTGATGCTCTCCAGCTTGACGCCTAAGTCTTCGGAGACAACCTGGCCACCGGTCAGGATGGCAATGTCTTCGAGCATGGCCTTGCGGCGGTCGCCAAAGCCGGGAGCCTTGACTGCGGCGCACTTGAGGGTACCCCTGAGCTTATTGACGACCAGGGTGGCCAGGGCTTCGCCTTCCAAATCTTCAGATAGAATCATCAGCGGCCGGCCGCTCTTAGCTACCTGCTCTAAGACGGGCAGCAAGTCTTTCATGTTGGAGATTTTCTTTTCGTTGAGCAGGATGAAGGCATCTTCTAAAACCGTTTCCATCTTTTCCGGGTCGGTCACGAAATAGGGTGAAAGATAGCCGCGGTCGAATTGCATACCTTCAACCACCTCTAAGGTGGTGTCCATGCCTTTGGCCTCTTCTACGGTGATAACGCCTTCCTTGCCCACCTTATCCATGGCCTCGGCAATGATGTCGCCGATCATCTTGTCGTTGTTGGCGCTAATGGTCCCGACCTGGGCGATTTCTTTTTGGTCTTTGGTCGGTTTGGAAAGAGACTTCAGTTCAGCGACCACAGTTTCAACGGCGACGTCAATTCCCCTCTTGATGGACATGGGGTTATTCCCGGCCGCGACCAGTTTGGAACCTTCCCGGTAGATGGCCTGGGCCAAAATGGTGGCCGTGGTGGTGCCGTCGCCGGCTACATCGGAGGTCTTGGACGCGACCTCTTTAACCATCTGGGCGCCCATATTTTCGAATCGGTCATCGAGTTCAATTTCTTTGGCTACGGTCACACCGTCTTTGGTGATGGTCGGGGCGCCCCAAGATTTTTCTAAAATGACATTACGTCCACGAGGTCCCAGGGTTACCTTCACTGCGTCGGCCAACATATTGACGCCGTTCATAATAGCTTCCTGGGCCTTTACATCATACTTTATTTCTTTTGCTGCCATATATTCCTCCTATTAAGGTAGATATCCGGTGTTGCGCGATCCGCCGGGCCCGGCCCGGTCAGAAAGTTGAGAGGCCGGTTCCGAAGGGCTGAGATCAGTCTTCGATAATGGCCTGGATGTCATCTTCGCGCATAATCAGGTGTTCGACGCCCTCGATCTTGACTTCTGAACCGGAATATTTGCTGAAAAGGACCTTATCTCCGGCCTTGACGTCAAGGGGGATCTTGGTTCCGTCGTCTTTGGTCCGGCCCGGTCCGGCGGCCACGACTTTCCCTCTCTGGGGCTTTTCTTTGGCGGTGTCAGGAATAATAATACCACCGGCCGTCACGAGTTGCTCTTCTAGTCTAACCACCAAAATTCTGTCTTGAAGCGGCTTAATGTTCATGTTCATCCTCCTATAGTAATGTTATGCTTATTTTTTTGACAATAAGACAACCCAATTCCCTAAGGGCGCAAAGCTAGCCCTGCCTGTCTCCCCCATGTCCTGGGCCGGCACCGGAGCCGGATGTCACTATATTCTTGATTGTGATTTCGAAGGGTTTATCCCATGGGATGTCGGCCCATGTAATACCTCGCCGGCGTGTTCAGGCCGACTGAGGCGGCCCCCAAGAAAACCATGGAGCCGTCTATGGGCCCAGAATACTGGGAGATTAATTAGACAAACAGCTTTTTTTTGAGATTCTCGGTGGCGTCTCTAAAAAAACCCTTCACACCGTTTCCTTTGTTCTTCTCTATTTCGGAAAACTCCCGGAGCAATTCTTCCTGCCGGGGAGTCAGCTTTTTAGGTGTTTCGACAAACACATGGACGACTTGACTGCCTTTTCTTCCACTCCGAACGGACGGGAAGCCTTTCCCTTTAAGCACCAGTTCTTCTCCGGTTTGGGTACCCCGGGGTACGATCAGTTTTTCCGGGCCGTGCAAAGTGGGTATCTCCACCGCCCCGCCCAGGGCGGCCAGGGCCATCGAGACCAGGTGCTGATAATGCACATCATCTCCGTGGCGTTCGAATTTGTCATGCGCTTTTAGGTGGATAACCAGGTACAGGTCGCCTGGCGGTCCGCCCCGCTCGCCCGATTCGCCTTCGCCGGCCAACCTCATTTTGTTGCCGTGGTTAACGCCCGCCGGGATATTGACCGCCACCTTTCGGACGACTTCCACTTTTCCGCCGCCCCGGCATTCCTGGCACGGGTGAGAGATAAGGCGTCCCCGGCCGCGGCACTGGGAGCAGGTGCTGCTGATCGAAAAAAAACCTTGGGTTTGGACGGTTTGTCCGACACCCTGGCAAGCAGGGCAAACAATCGGTTCATGCCCTGTTTCATGACCAGACCCGGCACAAGTAGAACATTTTTCGTACTTGGGGAGGGATAATTCTACGGTCTTGCCCAAGACAGCATCTTCGTAAGTAACTTCAAGGTCGTAACGAAGATCTCGACCCCGCGTTGGGCCTTGGTGTGGCGACCGGCGCCGGTCGAAGCCGAAAAACTCCTCAAAAATGCTGCCAAAACTTGAAAAGATATCGTCAAAGCCACTGAAACCTTGGAATCCAGTGCCTTTTAGACCCTCGTGCCCGTACTGGTCATAAATACGCCGTTTTTGGGGATCCCTCAGGACTTCGTAAGCCTCTGATGCCTCTTTAAACAGTTCTTCCGATTCTTTATCACCAGGATTCCGATCAGGGTGATACTTTAATGCTAACTTCCGGTAACTTTTCTTTATCTCTTCTTCTGTAGACTCGCGGGAGACATCAAGAATCTGGTAATAATCACGCGGCATAGAGCGTCCTCGGTAGCGGAAATTTGTTTGCGGCCGGCCCGGTTTGAGTTTATGACACAAAAAATGTGAGTTACCCCTTTTTTGATGTCAAATTTAAGCACGATTTCCAGGTTGTCAAGAGGGCGGAGAAAAAAGAAGGAATAAAATGAGCAAAACGCTGGGACGGATTATACTTTAAACGGTCATAAAAGACGCCCCGGAAGTGCCTGTCCCCGGCTCCTTGTTCCCGGTTGAATTTTGAAGACGACCGGCAACCAGATAGCCTCTACGTGTGGCAACGATGACCGGCCGGTGACAATTGTGACCGTTCAAAGTATAATTCGGACCAGGGGAAGATTGCCCTTGCCAAGCCGGCCCAGGTGATTTATAATCCATAGCTGTGATCTTTGCTCTCATCAAATCTTGTCCTTTCCCTGGATCAAAAGCTCGTCATCCCACTTTCAATTGAGACGGTCATCCTTAATTTTGAGTTTCCAAATCGTCGTAGCCCGATGCCGAATTCTTGCATTCACAACCAGATACGTCCAGCAGATACATAACGATGCGTAATTAGAGGGCAGCCCTGGCCGCGTCCGTTCTCTCATCTCTGCGCCCTACTTTCCAACAGGTGAAGCTGGTTTGATCATTACAGTGAACTTGAAAATGCCTATGGAGTCCCATATGATTGAGGATAGACAGGATAAACCCGGTCAAGAGTCGAAAACGACAGACGTCTTCAAATCAACTGCGGATTTTTGGTCGGCGGCTCTAAAAATGTGGCCTGATATCAACAAATTTTATAAAAACAACGGGCAACCCGGACCAGCCGCCGCCAAGCCCGAGGAAAATGGCCGCATCCAGGACACCTGGCAATCCGCCTTAGATCTGTGGCAGACGTTCTTCTCCGCCATGAGTGAGCCGGAAACAGTAGATTCGGCAATCAAAAGCCTGAACACCGCCCCAGCCATCCTGCTTAAAATGGCCCAGACCGGCTGGAATGGGTACAGCCATCTGCTCGAACAATGGATAGAGAAGGCCGGCCAAATTGGGCAGAAAACGGAAGCCTACCAGTTCGAAAATCTTAATCACAAAACCTTCGACGCCTGGATGGAGATTTATCAAAAAGATCTCCAGCAGTATTTGAATATGCCGCAACTTGGCCTGACCCGGGGCTACCAGGAACGGGTAAACGAACTAGCGGATAAATTTAATATTTTGCAGGGAGTTGCGGCAAAATTTTTGTATCTACTGTATCTGCCGATGGAAAAATCCTTTCAGGTGATGCAGGACAAAGTCAAAGAAATGACCGATAAAGGCTCTTTGCCTAAGAAAGCCGGAGATTTTTACCAACTTTGGGTTAAGATACTGGAAGGTCATTACATGACCCTGATGAAGTCACCCGATTACACTCAAGCTCTGGGGGAGGCGCTGACCGCCTTCGAAGATTATCTGGGGTCCAGAGATCAGGTAATTCAGGATGCTCTTAAAAGCCTGCCCATCCCGACCAACCAGGACATGGATGAACTTTATAAAGAAATCTACATATTGAAGAAAAGGGTTAAAGAATTGGAGAAAAGAAAAGAAAGATAATGCATTGGGCGTGAAAAGGACAGAGGGGAAATGCGATGAACCAACCCAAGATTTCATTAGACCTCATTTTGGAAAAACTGGCGGAGGATGCGGGATCGGCCCAGGAACGGGTGAGAAAAGCGCCGGAGGTATTGCTCGGCCCCTTAAGCACCGATATCGCCACCACGCCGTATGATGTCGTCTACGAAGAAGATCGCGTTAAGTTAAAGCATTATCGGCCAACCACAAAAGCACGCTTAAATACCCCGCTGTTGGTCGTTTACGCCTTGATCAACCGCGAAACGATGCTGGACTTGCAGCCGGGCCGGAGCGTGGTCCAAAATTTTCTAAAGGCCGGGATCGATTTGTACATGGTTGATTGGGGCTACCCCACCCGAAAAGACAAATACTTAACCATCAGTGATCACGTCGATGGATATATGAACAATATCATTGACTTTATATTAGAACGGCATAAGATGCCTCAGATCAATCTTATGGGCATTTGTATGGGTGGGGCTTTCTCGGTGATGTATTCATCTTTGTATCCGGAGAAGATAAAGAATCTAATCACCACCGTGACGCCGACCAATTTCGATACGGACCAGGGTCTACTCCACATCTGGATGAAGAACGTAGACGCTGACCGGATGGTCAAAACCTTCGGCAACATGCCCGGTGACTTAATGAACTTAGGGTTTCTCCTGCTCAACCCGGCCCGGTTGATGATTGACAAGTACGTCGGGTTCGCAGAAAACATGGATAATAAAGATTTTGTGGAAAACTTTATCCGGATGGAACGATGGATTTTTGACAGCCCTGACGTTCCGGGTGAGACCTTCCGGCAGTTTATTAAAGATTGTTATCAACAAAACCTGTTGATTCAAAGTAAAATGGAGTTGGACGGGAAATTGGTCGATTTAAAAAAAGTGACCATGCCGGTCCTCAATATCTATGGTCAGTTTGATCATCTGGTTCCTCCCGGAGCCTGCAACCTCTTGACCAGCCGGGTGGGGAGCGCTGACACGGAAGATATGTGTCTGGCTACGGGCCATATTGGAATATACGTTAGTTCCAAGTGTCAGAAGGAATTTACGCCGAAAATCATCCAATGGCTCACGGACCGGGATGGCCGGCCGACGGCCAAAACAAAGGCTGAAAAACGGACCGGAAAAGGCAAGATCAAAGCTGTCGGGCAAGACAATTTGACCGAGGTAACCGGGGACAAAAGCCAGTCTAAGGAGATGATTAATGTCTGAAAGGAACGATTATTTTAAGAGCATATGCCAAGTCAGCCGGGCTTTCAGCACCACTTTGGAGTTGGATGAGATCCTCGACCTGATCGTGAAAAACGCCATCGAGACCATGGACGCCAAAGCTGCCTGCCTGTTTCTGGCCTTCGAGGAGGATGATATCTTTGTCCCCGCGGCCCGGCAGGGTCTGTCGCAAAAATACATGAACGCCAATCCATTACATGTCTCTGAATCCGTTGAAGAGATGACCAAGAATGGTTACCTGTTCATCTCCGATGCCACTTCCGATCCCCGGGTGTCCAATCATCAAGGGAAAAAGGAAGAGGGCATCGCCTCCATCCTGGTCGTCCCGGTGACGGTGAAGGATCGGATCATCGGCGCCCTGAGTCTATACACGACTACTCCCAGGGTCTTCTCCAAAGATGAGATCGAGTTTCTCTCCGCCCTGGCCGAGCAGGGGGGCATGGCCATTGAAAATTCCAGGTTGGTCAAGCGGATGCGGGAGCAGACCCAACTGTTTCTAGACCTTTCCACCAATATCAATTCAAGTTTTGATCTTAAATCCATTCTGCATATTCTTACGGCTGATATTGCCGACTCTCTCGGTGTCAAAGCCGCGTCCATTCGGTTGCTGGATGAAAAAAGAAAGAGGCTGAAGTTGGTAGCCAGCTATGGTTTGAGTGAGGCTTACTTGAAAAAAGGCCCAATCTCGGCCGAAAAAAGTATCGCCGAGGCGGTGAAGGGCGTTCCGGTGGTGGTCAGGAATCCCATGACCGATCCAGGGGTGCAGTATCGGGCGGAAAAGGAACAAGAAGGAATAGCCTCTATTCTCTGTGTGCCGATCGAATCTAAGGATGAAGTCATAGGAGTGTTAAGGCTTTATAGTGGTGCCCCCCGAGATTTTACGGAAGATGAAATCATGTTCGTCACCGCACTGGCCCATCAAGGCGGCCTGGCCATTCAAAACGCCTCGCTTTATGCCATGCTTAAAGATGACATCAAGGACATGGAAGAAGATATGTGGAGCCACCGGTCCTGGTTTTGAGGCCGATCACAGACTATAACCCCCAGATGGAGAGAAATTCATGCTTATAGGCAAAACCATCGACCAACTGCAGATCGGAGACGCGGCCGAGTTCACTAAAACCGTGTCGGAAACCGATATTTATATTTTTGCCGGGGTAACCGGAGACTTTAACCCGGCCCACATCAACGAAACTTACGCCCAGCAAACCTTTTTCAAAGGCCGGATCGCCCACGGGATGCTGCTGGCCGGTTTAATTTCGGCCATTCTGGGGACCCAGTTGCCCGGCCCTGGGACCATCTATATTAAACAAGATCTCAATTTTAAGGCGCCCGTACGCATCGGTGACACCATTACCGCCCGGGCCGAGATAGTGGGGTTATTACCGGAAAAAAACAAGGTGACCATGAAGACCACCTGCACCAATCAAAACGGTATCTTAGTCCTGGACGGCGAGGCCGTCATCAGCCCTCCCAAAGCGCCCAAAAAGTAAGCCCCGGCTAGTCGGAGCGTAGAATACCCCAGGTGATCATTTCGGCGATCACCTCCGCCACCGGCAAGCCAACCACATTGTCGTATGATCCCGCAATCCGATCGATTAAGGCTCCGCCTCGTCCCTGGATGCCGTAGGCCCCCGCCTTGTCTAAAGGTTCGCCTGTGGCGACATAAGCTGTGATTGTGTCGTGAGTTACAGCTTTAAAGAAGACCTCCGAAGTCACTGCCCGGCAGACTTCCCGGCCGGCAGCCTGATGACGGAGACAAAAGGCCGTGACGACCTGGTGGCCGCGGCCGTTCAGGGCCAGGAGCATATCGACGGCTTCGGTCTCGTGGCGGGGTTTTCCCATGATTTGGTCGCCCAAGACCACAATCGTATCGGCCGCCAGAGTCCAGGTCTCGGGGAACTGCGCCGCGATATCCCGGCCCTTTATCTGGGCCTGACGTTGGGCGAAATCCCGCGGGGCTTCTGATGGGTGACGGCCGCTCTCCGACTGACTGGGATAAACCTCAAAGATCAGGCCGAGATTGGCCAACAGGCGACGGCGGCGGGGCGAGTTTGAAGCCAGGATGAAGGGTTGAAGTTGGACTAATCCCATACTTATACCATGTTTGTCAGCTTCGGCCCAGGCCGAAAAGGTTTCTCGCATTACTACTGGTAATGGCGCCCAGCTCGTTTAAGTCCATGCCCTTGATTTCGGCGACCGTCCGGGCGGTGTGAAAGACATAGGCCGGTTCATTGCGTTTTCCCCGAAAAGGAACCGGGGCCAGAAAAGGAGCGTCCGTTTCCAGGAGTAGTCGTTCCGCCGGCAAATTCCGGACTACATCTTGGACCGTAACCGCCTTGGCGTAGGTCACCGTCCCGGGAATGGAAATGTAAAAATTCATTTTGGATACCACCAGATCAGCC